>DASWYT010000001.1:0-6394 GCA_036404835.1 Alphaproteobacteria bacterium
CAGCGCGTTTTTGCTTGATGGTTTGGCCCGGCAGCGGCTTGAGTTCGGCCAGGGCGTTTTCGATCGCCATGCCGACGCGGTGGTAGGCTTCTTCTTTCAAACGGTGTGCGCCGCCCATTGGTTCTTCGATGATGCTGTCGATCACGCCCAGTTCCAGCAGGTCATTAGCGGTCAGGCGCAGCGCAGCGGCGGCCTGTTTCGCGTATTCGGCACTGCGCCACAGGATGGACGCGCAACCTTCCGGGGAAATGACCGAATAGATGCTGTATTCCAGCATGAAGACGCGGTCGGCGGCGGCAATCGCAATCGCACCACCGGAACCACCTTCACCGATGACCGTTGAAATAATTGGTACTGGCGCTGCCAAAAAGACATCGACGCTCTTGGCAATCGCTTCGGACTGGCCGCGTGCTTCGGCATCAACACCCGGATAGGCACCGGCTGTATCGACAAAGGTAATGATCGGCAGATTGAATTGCGTGGCCAGATGCACCAGACGCTGGGCTTTGCGATAGCCTTCCGGCTTCGCCATACCGAAATTATGTTTGATACGTGTTTCAGTATCGAAACCTTTTTCCTGGCCCATGACGACGCAGGGCTGGCCGCGGAATTTCGCCAGGCCACCGACCAGCGCTTCATCTTCACCGAAGAGACGGTCGCCGGCCAGCGGTGTGAAATCGGTCATCAGCGCGCCGATATAATCGAGGCAATGCGGACGTTCCGGGTGGCGGGCCACCATCATGATCTGTTCGGGTCCCAGTTCCTTATAGGTCTGGCGCAGCAGACGCTCGACCTTGGCCTGCAGACGTGTGACTTCGGTGACGATGTTAATTTGTCCATCGTCAGAGAGGTGACGTAATTCGCGGATCTTGCCTTCGAGTTCGGCAATCGGTTTTTCAAATTCCAGATAAGTGGCCATGGTCTTCTATAAGGTTGTTACGGTGGATTCAGGGTAAAGAAGTCAGCCAAAAGGTCAAGTTGGCGGCATCGCTTGGCAGGGATAAAAAAACGGCCCCGTAAAGGGCCGTTTTTAAATAAGTACCGGTAAAGCTTAGGCAGCCTGGGTTGTTTTGACCTTGGCTTTGGTGCCTTTTTTGGCCAGCGGGTGGTGTTCCTGCACGGCTTGCTTCATCTTGTCGTTCAAGATGTGGGTATAGATCGTCGTGGTCGCGATATCAGCGTGGCCCAACAGCTTCTGAACGGCGCGCAGATCGGCACCGCGGCTCAGCATGTGGGTTGCGAAAGCGTGACGCAGAACGTGCGGGGATACGCGATCGCCCAGACCTGCATCATCGCCCAGATCTTTCAGGATCTGTGCAAAACGCTGACGGGTCAGGTGACCGATTTCAGACGTACGGGATGGGAACAACCATTTCTTCTGAGCCGCTTCACGGGAAGGGATGATGAAGAGATGACGCACATCCAGGTAAGCGGTCAGGGCGCGGCGTGCTGGCTCGGACAATGGAATGGTACGTTCTTTGCCGCTCTTGGCTTTGATCATGATGCTGCGGCGGTCGGCGGTCAGAGCTGACATCGGCAGGCCGACCAGTTCGGATACGCGCAGGCCTGTCGCATACAGAATCTCAAGCAACGCAACCAGACGCTTGCCATCGTGACGTTTTTTCTTGCCGGCGGTGGTGATCAGCTGATCGATTTCTTTCTCGCTCATGATCTTCGGCAGGGTACGTGTCTGTTTCGGGCTTTCGATCGGAGCGGTCGGATCGTCCTTACGCTTATGCTCGCCCATCATATATTGATAGTACTGACGCATAGCGGAGAGGCGACGGGCGATCGTGCGAACGGCCACATTGCTGCCGCGCAGACCTTTGTTTTTGGCGCCGAGATCGACGAGGTAAGCACGCAGGTCATCGGTGCGGGCCTTATCGATTGTGCCGTTACGTGTTTTCAGAAACTTCTCGATGTCGGCCAGGTCGCGCTGATAAGCGAAGACTGTGTTCTGGGCGGCACCGCGTTCTGCGGATAACATGGTCAGAAAACCTTCCACAGTCGCATGCTGCGGGGCTTTCGGTAGGGCTGGGCGTCCTGGACGTGCCATGGGAGTTACTCCTTGTAGATGTTGTGTCTTAAATAGTTAAAGTTTGTTTCCATATGTTCTTGACAGGATCATATAACTGTTTGCATGGCGATTTCAAGCCCTATTTTAGCATTCTCACCTTTGGCACCGACTTTTTTAAGACCTGTAAATAAATAGTCTAAAAATGAAGGTTGTAATTGACGCCAAGGGGATTGTGCAAAAAGGCTCAGGGCTGCCACGACCGCATTGCCACGCTCATGATTAGCCACAGCCTGTTCAAAAGGCTGCAGTTCTTTTCGCGTTACGGTTGAAGGCAAGTCTGGCGTAGTCTCTTTTTGCTTTGTATTTTTTGTCGGAGCGCCTTTGGTGACAGGTAGGTCTGTCACGTTTTCAGGAACACCGAGCATATGTGCAATCGCCATAGCCGTATCTATACGCCATAATGCATCCTTTGGAAAGCGTTTTTTGATATCTTTCCGCCACTTAGCGAAAAAGGCCTGATTTGCGTTATCATTGTTATCGAAAAGAGTTATAAAAGAAACATAATGATGAGAAAGGTCGCCATACTCATAATAATATTTCGCATCACCACGGTTGCCGACGCGCAGAGTGACATAACCTGTCGGTGCAAACCATGCGATGGCATCTTTTTGCAAGGTCAGCTTCACGATGATCCAGTGATAAACTTCACCCAGGGTTGAATTGATGTTTGGCAGGGATTTCAGGGCTTTTTGCACGATAATGGCCCGGTCATTGCCTGCCCAGGTGAATCGGGCGGCCTGGTACATCTTTGGACGGGACAGGATTTCACCGTCTTTGATTCTCGCGCGCATATCCGCCAGCTCGGCATCGTTTGGCGTGCCTTGCTCGTCATATAATTTACGCAACTGATCGGCGCTGATCGTTCCGGCTTGTGCAGCGCGCAGGCCTGCATTCATGCGCATACCGAATGGCACATGGCGATTCACAGCGATGGCGGCCAGGTCGGACGGTGCGATGGAGTTCAGGGAATTCACACCGACGCTGGCGCCTTTGGCCAATAATAAGGTACGCCACAGCGGCGGGATGTTGACCTGGGCAACGCTGCTGACGCTCTTTTGCTTGAGCATCTTATATATTGTCCGGAAACCGCTGCCGGAACGGTCGGCGACTTCATCGTATAAGGCATCGGCTTTGCCGGTCTGGCCGAAATAGGCAGCGCACAGGGCGCCATCCTGCAGCCAGGAATCGCTGCGCAGGCTGCCCAGGGCCAGATTGACTTCCAGACAGGCCCCATCGGCGGAACCGGCCAGGGCGATAGAGTCAACGCCCTGTTGGGCCACGGCTTCCGGAATCGGGTTCTTGTCCGTATCGGCTTTTTGATAGAGGCGGGCGGCTTCATCGAAGAAGCCCAACTGGTTCAGCAAATGCAGACGCTGTGCGAAGAGTTCGATCTGCTGGGCGTTTTCGGATTTGCCATCCATATCCAGGCCCTTGAAATCGCTGAGCAGGATATGGCGCCAGAGCTGACGCATGGCGGACGAACCGCGCGTGCCGTTGAAATTCTTCAAACCGGCCAGCAGGGTGGTGGCAGAGTTGCCGCTCCAGCGGCCTTTGCTGGAATAACGTTCGAATTCCGGCAGGATGGTGACGCTGCGATAATCATAAGAGCCACCGGCCTGTGGATTGGTTTTCAGCGCATCTTCGGCGATATAATTGCGATTGACCGGACCCAGAATGGTGGTTAGCGCATCTTTGGTGCGTGGCGCGTCCTCAACCGGTTTTGCCGCAACAGCAGGGACAGAAAGAGCAAGGCCCAGCAGCAGGCACGGCAGGAGGGAAGAACGCATCGTTATCATCACTTGGCAAAGAATTTATCGTTAGAAATGGTTTTTTCGACAGGCTGGGTCGGGGCCGGGACGCGGGACAGGCCTAAAAAGGCGATACTGCCCGCCATCAACAGAAACAGGAACAGCAAGATGTATTTTGCCATGATCATATCCTCAGGAAATTGCAGAAGTTGTTAGCATTAAAGCAGTTTTTGACCGCATGACAAGAGCGGATCATGCAAGAGCAGGCAATTGTCCTGAAACGCACTTGTGCTAGTATTCCTCCATATAGGGAGTAAAAAATGAGTGTTCTGTTTACCGCTTTGCTGGTTTTGTTGTTGCTGGCCGTGTCCGGCTTTTTCTCGATGGCCGAAACCGCGCTGACTACCGCATCCCGCGCGAAAATGCTGACTTTGGCCCAGGAGGGGAACTGGCGCGCCAAAGTCGTCAATTTCCTGTTGAGCAAGACCGACCGTCTGCTGGCGGCTTTGTTGCTGGGGAATAACCTGATCAATATCCTGGCGTCGGCCATCACGACCGAGCTGATGCTCAAACTGTTCGACAAGAACGGGATTGCCATTGCCACCGTGCTGATGACTGTGCTGGTTCTGATCTTTGCCGAGATTTTGCCGAAATCCTGGGCGCTGCATAAGCCTGATGCCATTGCGATGGCCATTGCCCCAGTCATACGCGTCGTGCTGTTTATCCTCAGCCCGATTACCAGCGCTTTATCCTGGGTCGTGCGCAAGATCGCCGCTTTGTTCGGCGCCGATTTCGAGAAGGTGAAATACAGTATCAGTATCGAGGAATTGCGCGGTGCGATTGAAATGCACCAGGGCAGCGAACAGCAGGATAATCAGGAGGATGAAACTTTCCGCCATGAACGCGCCATGATGCGGTCCGTGCTGGATCTGGCCAAAGTCACCGTCTCGGAAGTGATGACCCACCGCCGCAATGCCGAGATGCTGGATGCCAACATGTCGTCGCAGGATCTGATCGACCGCGCGCTGGCCAGCCAATATTCCCGCCTGCCGATCTATCAGGATAATCTGGAGAATATTGTCGGTGTCATTCACGGCAAGTTGCTGATGCGTCAGCTGCGCGCCATGGAGGGCAAGCGTGACGATGTCGATATCCTGTCACTCGTGTCCGAGCCATGGTTTATTCCCGAGACCACGACCTTGTTCGACCAGTTGCAATCCTTCCGTGAACGCCGCGAGCATTTCGCCTTTGTGGTGGATGAATATGGCACATGGCTGGGTATCGTGACGTTGGAAGATATCCTTGAGGAAATCGTCGGCCAGATCGATGACGAGCATGACCATGTCGTCCAGGGCGTGCATGATGATCCGTATGGCCAGTTGGGCAGCTATGTTGTCGATGGCACGATGACGATCCGCGATCTGAACCGCGAATTTGACTGGAATCTGCCGAATGAGGATTACGCCACCGTTGCGGGCCTGGTCTTATATGAATCCCAGGCCGTGCCGGAAGTCGGCCAGAGTTATATCTTCTATGGCTATCAGTTCGACGTGCTGGAACGCCACCGCCACCAGATCACCAAACTCCGCGTGACACCGATTACGGATGAGAGCGAAGAGGGATAAGGGAGAGGGGAAGCTGCCTGTTAAGCGCTGAAGAGTGTAACAAGTCATTCTCTTTAGCGGATTACTTTATAATCTCATGGGTATGCCATGGTTTTAGGTGCCGCATCGCTATCGGCCGAAAAAGTTAAAATCGGGTCGGTTTTCGCTTGACGGGGCCAGGGAATGGGCGTAATGTCCACTCCTCACGCCGATTTGGCCGTTTTCTGAACGACCCGGGCGTTGATGGTAAACGTTGTAAGCGTTTTGTTTTTCAGGACGCGGGGTGGAGCAGCCCGGTAGCTCGTCAGGCTCATAACCTGAAGGTCGTCAGTTCAAATCTGGCCCCCGCAACCAATTCTTATTATATCATTGATTTGAAATATACAAATCATACTGGGTTCGCGGTCATACCTTAAGGTGCGACCTGACCATGTATAATCCGTCTTATCTGATCAAATCCAGACACGACATTTATTACTTCCGTTACCCCCTGCCGATCAAATCATCCAGACAGAATAGCCGTATCTGCATCTCACTGGGCACACGCTGCCCCAGAGAGGCCTATCCATTCAATAGAATATTTTTCATATCAATGAAATAAATGTTTGCCTTTGAATTGCTTATAGAATAAAACGTATTTGATATTCTTGGAGTAAATAATGAAAACCATTGATGTTGCAACTAAAATTATTACCCCTGAGCAAAAAATATGGCTCATATACCCTGGTAAAAGAAGAAAATACTACGATATCTTTAGCAAGCAAAACATGGTTTTTCTTGATATGCCGAGGCTTGAATTAAAAGAAAGCTCCTTAGATTCAATTGAAAAAATTAGACAACATATACGCATGTCGAAAGCTTTCAGGAAATATTATCATCCTGACTCCCCTGAAACAAAAGCACCTTCATCTAGTACATCAGCTTATTCAAATGAAGCTGGTGACGATGTAAAAGGAGATGTAGGA
>DASWYT010000002.1:0-4196 GCA_036404835.1 Alphaproteobacteria bacterium
AATGGTCTGATCGGCCTGAACGGTAACGTGTTCCAGCAAAGTACGGAGAGTGGTGAATATAACCTCCGTGAAGCTGGCACAGGTTCCGCCGGTGTGATTGAAAGTAGTGCCCTTGAAGCCTCGAACGTCGATCTGGCGGACGAATTCTCCAAGATGATCATTACACAACGAGCTTACTCTGCAGGTACGAAGGTGATTACAACCACCGACGACATGTTGAGTGAACTGCTGCAGTTACGTCGATAATTGCTAGCATGACGCTCTCCCCGCCTTCTCCCGGGGAGAGCGTCAGGAATTAAGTCACTGGTGGCAGTGGGCAAAGTAGCCTTTTCATAGAATTTTAAAGGTGAATTGCTATACTTAACTCACTGCTGCCGGTGATCCTTCCTGAAGGATTATTACTGTTTGTACGAAGAAGAGAGAGTGATTTAAATGGGCTACTCAGCTTATAAATTTACCAATCAGCAGGCAAAAGACACACGCGATACGGAATATCGTCTGTTGGCGCAAGTTACGGCAGCTTTGCTGGTGGCAAAGGAAAAAAACTCCTCTAGCGAACTTCGTGAAAGAATTGATGCGGTTCTGTGGAATCGGGATGTCTGGGGTGCTTTGAAAGCCGACCTGTCGTCCGAAGGCAATAGTTTGCCAAAAGAATTACGTGCCTCCCTGATCTCGATTGCGATCTGGGTGGAAAAAGAATCCCTGCGTGTTGTTGACGGAAAGGGTGATATCGATGCCCTGATCGAGGTCAATCGCAACATCATGGAAGGCCTGAAGCCGAAAGATGATGTTGTTACGGAAGAGGTGGTCGAGGAAAAGACTCCGGCAACAGCCGAGAATTCCGGCTTTGTAACAGCCGTCTGATCTAAAATAATCTGTATTTTGCTTTCAGTGCCGACACGAGCGGGTAAAGCCCGCCTAAAACGGCGACAAAAAAGCCCATCGCGCCTTCGCGATACCCCCGGCGCATCACAAAACATTTGAAGAAACGTGTAAAGAAACGGCGGATGTTACGTGACATCGGTTCGTCAATCTTTTTATCCAGCAAATCCTTGGCATGGCGGGTCGTGTAATTATCGAACCGTTTCAAGGTTTCACCCAACGTATCGTCCATATAATGGATGATGCGGTTTTGCAGTTTTTCACCTTTTTCGCCGGTGAAGCGGGTGCGCGGATGAACGCGGTCATTATCATAGGTCTTGGATTCTTTGCGGAACAGGCAGAGTTTGCCGGAAATGCCAATATGCGCCCCCCAGCCGTAACGGACACGCTTCTGGCCGATATAATTATCGAATGGGACGAGGTGATAAGCGGCGTTTGATGTGGCGATCACTTTTTTGATTTCAGCCGCCAGTTCCGGCGTGACGCGTTCATCGGCATCGATCTCCAGGATCCAGGGGCTGGTCACGGCCTGGATGCCGAGCATGCGGCGTTCACCTTCGATTTCCCAGGCACCTTCGATGATCTTCGCACCATGTTGCAGGGCGATCTCTTTGCTGCGGTCGGTGCATTTATCCAGCACGATGACGATTTCATCGGCAAATTTCAATGTTGCCAGGCATTCCGGCAAATGTTTTTCTTCGTTATGGACGGGAAGAACGATGGATAAATGGCTCATGATAAAAGGTTCTGATAACGGTGAAGATGCACGAAATCTAGCACATTTTTAGCAACGGGCAAAGGTGCGCCGGTCAGCTGGCTGGCCAGGATTTCCGCCAGGATAAAGCTATATTGCAGCCCGTGCGACCCTAATCCCGTCGCCAGATAGACGTCTTCTGCAATAGGTCCCAGAAGAGGGCGGCGATCCGGGGTGGTGTAACGTATCTGCGCCCAATGGCCGGTGATCGCCGTTTGTTCCGGGAGATCGAACAGTAAATCCGGCAGGGCTGCCAGATTGGTCTGGTCATCCACGTCCTGCGGTGCGCTATCGGTGCGCTGACGCTGGAAGGTGGCACCGGTAACCCATGTTTCCGCATCGACAGGCGCAACGTAATGTCCGGCAATAACTGGGCAGTTCAATGTCCCGGGTGCTTTGAAATAAGTGACCTGGCCGCGCATAGGTTGCAGGATTTTATCCAGTTCCGGATAAAGCGCGATGGCGGCTTCGGCGCTGGCAATGATAATGGTGTCGTAATTTTTTTGCAGCGTGGCCAGCGATGTTATTTCATGTTCCCAGTGTACGTCGCAATGATCCAGCAAGGCTGAAACCATTTTCGCTGTATTCAGTGTCACCGCATCTGGGTAATAAAGGGCGCTGTCGGCAGAAATCGTAACGCCGGAAAGGGTATTGGCTTTTTGCGCATCTACGATCTCGACATGTTCCGGCAACCAGCTGAGATCGGAGATAATTTTTTGCTGGCGTTGTGCTTTGGCTTTATCGGTCGCCAGATGCAGGGCGCCGGATTGTTGCAAATCAATTTTATCAGCCATGTCGTGTAAACGATGCAGTGCAAAATGATACATGCTCATGCCCAGATCATTGATCGCGGCATGACCGACATCCAGTTTTGGATTAATCAGTCCCAGTTGATTGCCTGACGCATTCAAGCCGCTTTGCGGATGGCGGTCAAAAATCGTGCAGTTGATATTTTGACGCTGCAAAGCATGTGCCATCGTTGCACCGGCCAGACCGGCACCGATAATGGCGATCTTTTGTGGTGCTTTAATTTCTTTTTTTGTGGGGCCGTTAAATGTGCCGATAATACGGTGACGCTTATTGGCAAAGCCCGATACGCGTTCAATGGTAAATCCGGCCGCTTCAAGGCCGCGGCGCACATCACCCGCAGCCGTAAAACTGGCGAGGGTGGTGCCGGCATGGCTTAAGCGCGCCATCAATTGATAAAGACTATCATTCCACATGGCTGGGTTTTTGGCAGGTGCAAAACCATCGAGAAACCATGCATCGACCGATGCCGACAGATCGTCAAAGGCTTTCAAAACATCATCAAAAATAAGAGTTAATGTGATGTTGCAGGCAAGGTGACAAGTGTGAAAACCAGGGATGCGCAACGGGTAAACATCCTGCAGACGCTGTGTTTCCAGCCCGAACGCACGCCATGGTTGCAAGGCGGTGTTTAATTGTTCAGCGGACAAAGGATGACGTTCGACGCTGATATAATGCAAATGACGGCATTTTCCCGGCTGTTCGTTAAAAAGCTTAACGGTTGCCAGAAAGTTCAATCCGGTGCCAAAACCTGTTTCTGCAATGACAAAGCGTTCCTGATCTTGCCAAGCATGCGGTAATTTATTACCCTGTAAAAACACCAGTTCGGTTTCCGCCAGCCCGTCTTCCGGGGAGAAATAAATATCTCCGAAATCGGTTGCCACAGGGATTTGATTATCCCGGAAATCGATCTGAGGATGTGTAATACGTGTCATGATGCGATTGTAAGAGGAGGGGCGCGATAATGCAAACAGCTTTGCAAGATGCCAAGGTCGATAACGATGCAACATCGGTCAAGCTTGATCCGGAATGGATGGAACGTATCGGCAGTGAATTTGACCTGCCATACATGCATAATCTGCGTGATTTCCTCAAACAGCAAAAAACGCTCGGCAAGATCGTTTACCCGCGCGGCACTGAAATTTTCAATGCGCTGAACACCACGCCATTTTCAAAAGTGAAAGTGGTGATTTTAGGGCAGGACCCGTATCACGGCCCAAACCAGGCGCATGGCCTGTCATTCTCTGTGCGCAAAGGTATCCCGAAACCGCCGAGCCTGATCAATATCTACAAAGAGATCGAACGCGATTTGCGTGTCACCATGCCGGATCATGGTGATCTGACAGGCTGGGCCGAGCAGGGCGTGTTATTGCTCAATGCGATGCTGACGGTTGAAATGGCAATGGCCGGTTCACATCAGGGCAAAGGCTGGGAACAATTCACGGATGCCGTGATCAAAACACTCAATCATGGCAAGGAGCATATCGTGTTCATGTTGTGGGGTGCATATGCCCAGAAAAAAGGCGCCTTCATCGACCGCAAGAAACATCTGGTGCTGCAATCCGCGCATCCATCACCGCTCTCGGCACATCGCGGCTTCCTGGGCAATGGTCATTTTTCTGCGACGAATGAATATCTGGAAAAAACTGGCCAGACTGCGATTAAGTGGGACCAGTTATAATAAGCGGTTTTTGAATATGACTGATGGCACCCGGATCGATAACGACTTGCTCCGGGTGGCGCCAGTGGCTGG
>DASWYT010000003.1:0-9155 GCA_036404835.1 Alphaproteobacteria bacterium
TCAGCACAACTTCAGCGAAGTTACGGGCACCACGGTTGGTGGTACCCGCAAAGATGACATCATCCATACCGCCACCACGCATGGATTTGGCGGAGTTTTCACCCATCACCCAACGCAGGGATTCCGTCACGTTGGACTTACCACAACCATTCGGACCGATAACGCCCGTCAGGCCCGGCAAGATATCCATCTCGGTGGTATCAGCAAAGGACTTGAAGCCTGTAATACGTAATTTATTAAACTGCACCATCGGAGGAACCTTTAAACGTTGGGGGCTTTGGCAAAAGGATTGTTATCGTCTTCTTTTTATTTTTTCTTTGGTGTTTCGATCATGCGATCCATCAGGATCTTGTCGAGCTTCTGGCTGAAGGAATCGTAATCGGTTTCACCGGATACGATTTCACCTTTGGAATTATCTTCACCGATGATGAAGGTTGGTGTGCCTTTGATCTCGAAGCGCTTGGAACCGTCGCTGGCAATATCGACAATGCCTTGTTCCAGCAGTTTGTTCTGCAGGCATTCGTCAAACAAGGCATCGGTCACGCCGGCCACTTTGACCATCTGGCGCAGATTGGCTTTGGCATCGCCGAAGACCCATTTTTCCTGGTTGGTGAAGAGCAGGTCCAGCATCGGGAAATATTCTTCTTCCGGAACGCAACGGGCGATTTGCTCACCCAGCAGGGCTGGCTGGTTCAGCGGGAATGGACGGAAGACCATTTTGACCTTGCCGGTGTCGATATAGTCACGCTTGATACGTGGCAGAACATTTGTGTGGAAATCAGCACAATGCGGGCAGGACAGGGATGAGTAATCATAGAATGTCAGCGGGGCATCGGCATTGCCCAGAACGCGGTCTTTCAGGGCTGTTTTGGTATCGATGCCTGCAGAGGGGGTAATCGTGTTGGCCTTGGCCGCATTGGCCGTATCGGTTGATTCTGTGTTGTTTTGTGCCGGTGTGGCTTCTTGCTGTTCTGGCGCCGGGGCCGCTTTATTCTCAGCAGTTTGTGCCGGTGCGGTTTCGGTCGTTGCAGCAGCCGTGGTGGTGGCAGGGATCAGACGATGGCGGATGGATGGGATACCCATGGTTACACCGCCGATAAGGGCTCCGATAACAATGGCTGAGATAAGGGCGGTAGAGTTACGCATCGTTGAAAGCCTCATGCTGCTGAATCGGGGGAGAATCCCCTCGCTGTGATAGCGGTAATTGAGCAGATTTGTTAACGATTTGTCAAGGATTTCGCGCCTTTACGCGCATGTCTTTAGAGACCGGATTTGGTAGTCGGAACGGCCATCACTTTGATATCGTTGATTAATGCATAACCGAATGCCTGATTGATTTTTGCCTGTAAATTTGTCTTTTCATAACTCAATAGTAAAGCCTGGCTGCTGTCCCGGACATGCAGATGCAACGTGGCGCCCTGTTGCGAGCCTTTCGGGAAGGTCAGTTTGTGCAGATAGCTGCCTTTGGCACTCCCCTTGGCGGTCAGTTCCGGCCACAAGGTCAGGAGTTGTAGGTAATGACCGGTCACGCCTTTCGGTGCGGCCTGTTTCATCACAGGCTGCAGGGCATGGCGCAAAGGCTGGAAGCTGATGCCGGACCGTTTCTCTTCGATCTTCTTTTTGGACGGCTTTTTATCAGCTTGGTCCTTCGGTGCCTTTGTCTTTTTTTCGGTGACGGGTTTTTTCTCGGTCATACTCTGTATATAGCTATAGGCAGAAACCAAGTCTATCGAGATGATGGCGTGCAGGACAAGACAATCACCCCACCGACGGCCATAAGCCTTTTGCGCTGGTACGACAAACATGGCCGGGCCGATCTGCCATGGCGCCGTCATGGTGGTCGTGCGGAAACGGCTTATCACACCTGGATCGCCGAGATCATGCTGCAACAGACGATGGTTGCGGCGGTCATCCCTTATTACGAACGTTTCATGAAACGCTGGCCGCGCGTGAGCGATCTGGCCGCCGCCGATCTGGATGAGGTGTTATCCATGTGGGCGGGCCTGGGTTATTACGCCCGCGCGCGCAATCTGCATCGCTGTGCGCAAGTGGTCACAGAGCAATATGACGGTGAATTCCCGGCGGATGCGGAAGAACTGAAGAAACTGCCGGGTATCGGCGATTATACGGCGGCCTCCGTCTCGGCGATTGCCTATGACCGTTATGCGATTGTCGTCGATGGCAATATCGAGCGCGTGATGTCGCGTCTGTTCCTGATCGATGAACCGGTCAACCAGCCTACGGGCAAAGCCCTGGTAAAAGCCGATGCCGCCCGTTTGTGGCCGACACAGCGCAGCGGTGATTTTGCACAGGCACTGATGGATCTGGGCGCGATGGTCTGCACGCCGAAAGATCCGAAATGCAATCTTTGTCCCTGGCAGAAAAACTGCAAGGCATTTGCCACCGGCCGGATGAATGAATTCCCGGTCAAGATAAAGACGAAGGTGAATAAGCCACGCTATGCGCTGGCCTTTATCGTGACCGATAGCAAAGGGCAGGTCTTGTTACAGCAACGCCCGGCATCGGGATTGCTGGGGGGATTGTGGGATGTGCCGACAACGCCATGGCAGGAAACGCGATGGGCGAAATCAGCCAAAAGCATGGTTTTTGCGCCATCGGGACAGGCTCTGGACTGGCAAAAGCTGCCCGGCACGGTGCGACACGTGTTTAGTCACTTTCCATTAGAGATTACGGTGTATAAAGCAATATGGTCGGGACCGAAGAAGCCGCTTGACCCGGGCGGTCAATTTTCCGATGCTAAAATTCAATGGGCCGGAGCCAGTGAACTGCCGGCTTTATCAAACCTGATGCAGAAGGTCTTAACCCATGCGCGTGACAATGCTTAGAACGATTTTATGCGGAGCCTTGATCATCCTGGGAACGGCATCCGCCATGGCGGTGCCACCGGCTCAGTATGATATCCCGAACTTGCAAAACATGACGGATTTCGTTTTTGCAAACGGCATGATCAACCCGAATGACCAGGATCAGCTGATCGAATATGTGATGATCAAGGATTGCGATCTTTACAAAGAATATTACCTGGACGATTTTGCCTGGAACAAGATCAGAGCGCGTATTCTGGATAATTCCAAGGAATTGCATGATGATGTCATTACACACTTTGTCATGCCGGCGAATTTTCTGGTGACGCGTTATAATTTCACGACCAAATCGTTCGACCTGTCAAAGAGCAGCCAGTTGATCAATGTGAATCTGATGAATTTGACAAAAGATGTCGTGCCGTTATGCCCGCGTTTGAATGTGTCGCCCAGTCTGAAAATGCTGCCTTACTATTATTATCTGAAAATCGATACACCTTTGTCGCTTTACCGCATTCCGATGGCGGAAGATATGGGCAAAAAAATCCTGGATAGCATGGAAACAGTACAGGAAGGCGGGATGGTGTCGCGCCGTCTCTATGCGCTGTTGTATATGTCGGCTGACTCTGTGCTGGACCTGAACAATCAAAAAGGCGTTTTCCTGGGCCGCATCGATAAGATCGAATTCTTTCTCGATCAGAAACGCACCCAGCGTATCCGGACACTTGTTTACAGCGATCTGTAATACAGCCAGCTTTATCTTCAGGCCGGTAAGGCGTCGCGGATATCCTGACGCAGGCGATCCAATGGAATGGTCTTGCCTTTGGCATCTTCCAGATGCCAGAACGTCCAGCCATTGCAGCTTGGCGCGCCTTGTACCAATGCACCAACCTGGTGGATTGAGCCACGCTGTGGCGCGCCGGATTTATCATGCAGTTCCAGATAACCATCAACGGCGACTTTCGCCTTGAAGCGGCGGCGTTCATCGACCAGCCATGTGCCCGGACGGAGCAGGCCTTGTTCAATCAGGGTGCCGAAGGGAATACGTTTCTCTTCACGCTTGCTTGGAACATTTAAGGAATCCAGATCGGCAATAGGCTCGACGGCGGCGATACGGTCGGTGGCAACTTTGATATAGGTGCTGTCCTGTTCAATACCGATGAAGTGACGGCCCAGACGTTTGGCTACCGCACCACTGGTGCCGGAACCGAAGAACGGGTCCAGAACGACATCGCCCGGCTGGCTGCTGGACATCAGAACGCGATGGAGCAGGGATTCCGGTTTTTGGGTCGGATGGGCTTTGCGGCCTTTATTGTCCTTGATGCGCTCATGACCGGTGCAGAGGGCTAATTCCCAGTCGGAACGCATCTGCTTGTCGTCATTCAGGCGCTTCATGGCCTCGTAATTGAACTGGTAACGGGCGTCTTTGGACTTAGAGGCCCAGATCATGGTTTCGTGGGCGTTGGTAAAGCGGCGGCCACGGAAGTTCGGCATCGGGTTGGTTTTGACCCAGACGATGTCGTTCAGGATCCAAAAGCCCAGATCCTGGAGGATCTTGCCCATACGGAAGATATTGTGATAGCTCCCGATGACCCAGATCCCGGCATCGTCCTTCATGATGCGGTGGCACTCGGTCAGCCACTCGGTGGTGAACTGGTCATAGGCGGCAAAGGATTCAAACTGGTCCCAGGCATCATCCACGGCATCAACCATGGAATTATCCGGGCGGGCCAAATCGCCACCCAGCTGGAGGTTATAAGGCGGATCGGCAAAGATCAGATCGACCGAGCGGTCGGGGAGGGTGCGCATGACCTCGATGCAATTGCCCTGATGGATAACGTCCTTTTTGAGGTCGTTTTGTTTAGGGGCTGTTTTTGAATTATTGGACTTCGGGGCCATGGCTTCTGCTCTGATCGGTAAATTGAATTTTATCAGGCGTATGGATGAAACAGTTCATTTAACGCGATAAAAGCAGGATGGGGCTGATTTGGTGAAGAATCGGTTACCGTGATTCTTTAAAAGAATCATTAGATTCAAATAGATTCATTCGTTTCTTAAAGTTGTGTCTTAAAAGTCACGTTTTTGGCAAGAGAGCTTTAAGCTTTACCGTTTTAGCCAGGCTGGGTTAAAGACAGGTTAGCAAACAAGCTGTAGAGTGGCGGAAATCCGGGCTTTTTTGACCGGACCCTATTAAATGATTGAAGACATGACAATAGGGTGATATAATGAAAGACAGCAAGGGGGTAGAGTCCTTGCTGCCGGAACCGAGGGGTGCGTCAACATCCCTCAGTTCAGTGTTTTAACTGATGATCTTCAGCACTATCACAAGTGCCAATATCACAGCAGTCATTGCTACTAGATTTAACATGAGCATCACCTCCTCACATGTGGGGTAGGTGGTGCTTTTTGTTCTCTACCAACAAAAGTACACCGTTTTCAACTATAGCGATAAATAGAAAATGTTCTAGTAAATGAAGAATATTTTCTTTGTTCTGTGTTTCCTTAGGTAGAACAATATGTTTGGGTAAAAAATCGCCCTTTTTGATTTTGACTTTGTATCAAGTTTATGTTATTATTATGAAAATATATAAGAGGGGGTAACGTGTCTGGCTATAATTACAACCTGACTTTTACTAATTCTGGCCAGAAGGGTGACGTAAAAGGTTACCATGTAACGCCCACAGACCATATTTTCCAAAAGCCGAATGAAGATAAAAAGGATCCACCAAAGGATCCAGACGATACGGATCCTAAGGATACTTCCGGACGAGGTGGGCTGGAATTAAGCCCGCAACAGGAAGAATTGGTAAACTTCAAAAAAGAAGCCGAAAATTCAACAACAAACAAATATATTGATCCACAGACAGGACAAGAAGTCACGTTTGAGGAATATCAAAGATCGCAACGATTAATAGAAAAGATGCAGGAAATAGAACAAATAATGAACAAGCGACATAAAAATCAAAGCCATGATTTTGATATGAGCCACTAGTAAGCTATATTCTTCCAAATATGATTTACACAGAAGCCCCTGCCGATTTTGTGCCTGCGTTCGATGTAGCCAGTTTGTTCCTGGAACATGCGGATGATATTTTACTGCTCCTGCGTCAGGACCATAAGCCGCAGGGCAATCATTGGGGTGTTCCGGCGGGCAAGGCGAAGAAAGATGAATCGCCCAAACAGACGATGTTACGTGAGCTAAAGGAAGAAACAGGTGTCATTTTGCAGGAACAGGATTTGGTTCCTTTGCAAAAGCTGTATGTCCGCTATCCGGATTTTGATTTTATCTATTACATGTTCCAGACAAAGCTGACAGGTGACCGGCCGGATATCGTCATCGATCCAGAATCTCATAAGGATTTAACCTGGGTCAAACCCCAGGATGCATCCGCTCTGCAACTGATCCCTGACCTGGATGCGTGTATCCAGATGACTTATATGCTTTAATGGCAATACATGTTCAAAACAAAAATGAATCCTAATCTGTTGGGTCTGTTGCCAGTATTTATCTGGGGGATTTCGATCCCTGTTTCAAAAATGCTGATGATGAAATTAGGGTTCCTGGCGGTGATGGGCGGGGTGCAGGTTATTTGCGGTACATTGGGAATGCTGAACCAGACATATCTGGTCAAACGGAAAATTCCAAAGGATATTTTTTGGAACCCTTATTTCTATGTCCGGGGCGCATTTTTTATAGGCCATATCTTCCTCATTTTTCTGGCCAATGCGCTGATCACTAAAAATAATGTCTCGCTTATTATCCTGCTCAATTATTTCTGGCCGACGGCAATTATTCTGTCATCCATTGCGCTGGCAGGCGTTCGGGTGACGCGGCCTGTCTTTTTTGTCGCCGGTATTATTCTGGTCCTGGCGAGTTTGTCGTTCGAGATTCTCAAACCGGAGAATATCGCGATGGCGTCATTAGGGGAGGGATGGGATGGATTAGCCTGTGTCCTTGCTTTTATCGCAGCGATCTTATGGGGCCTGTACTCCGCCATATCACGAAAAATAGGCGATGAAACGGGCGGCAGTTCTGCGGTTCCTGTCTATCAGATCGTTTTGGGGACGACGCTGTTCTTATCCTTTATCCCCGGTATGGCGACATGGGAAAATCTGGATGCGCCAACCGCTATCATGTTCATTGGCTACGGCATTCTCATGTTTATCGCTTATATTTGTTGGGATGTCGGCATGCGAAAAGGCAATATCGTCTTCTTAAGCCTCTGCGCTGATTTTGTACCCTGGATTTCCCTGACCACAGCTTGGATTTTGCTTGATGCAGACCTGACTGTTAAAACCATACTTTCGGGTGTCATGCTGGTCTTTGGCGCAATCATCACCCGCTATGGTACACTTGTCAAAAAACAAATCCCGCAAGATTTGCCGCCGGAATGATTTCTGGATTTTGAATTAATGCGCACCATTTGCCGCGAGGAAGCGGTCTGCTTCCAGTGCGGCCATGCAACCCATGCCGGCGGCCGTTACGGCCTGGCGATAGACTTTGTCTTTTACGTCGCCGGCGGCGAAGACGCCCGGGATGGATGTGGCGGTGCTGTCCGGGGCGGTGATGATATAACCTTCACCATCCATCTCGACCTGGCCTTTGAATAATGATGTCGCCGGATCGTGACCGATGGCGACGAAGACGCCATCGACTTTGATCTCGCTGACCGCATCGGTTTTTGTGCTGCGCAGACGTAAGCCGGTAACGCCCGGGGGCTCATCACTTTGACCCGGCAGATTGCCGGTAATGGCATCGACGGCACTGTCCCAGATCACTTTGACTTTCGGATGGGCGAACAGGCGGTCCTGGGCGATCTTTTCGGCGCGTAAGGAATCTCGGCGGTGGATCAGGGTAACGCTGTTGGCAAAGTTGGTCAGGAAGAGGGCTTCCTCGACGGCGGAGTTACCGCCACCGACAACGGCGACATCCTTGCCACGGAAAAAGAACCCGTCACAGGTCGCACAGGCGGATACACCCATACCCCGGAATGTTTCTTCGGAGGGCAGACCCAGCCAGCGGGCCTGGGCGCCGGTGGAAATGATCAGCGTGTCAGCGGTTATCTCGCCATTGCCGCTGGTGCTGATTTTGAACGGGCGCTGTTTCAGGTCGACTTCATTGACCCAGTCGGAAATGATGTTGGTGCCGACATGCTCGGCTTGTTTTTGCATCTGTTCCATCAGCCACGGGCCCTGGATCGCATCGGCGAAACCCGGGTAATTTTCGACATCGGTGGTGATGGTCAACTGGCCGCCTGGTTGCGGGCCGGTAATCAAAGTTGGTTTCAAATTGGCGCGTGCGGCGTAAATCGCGGCGGTGTAGCCTGCAGGACCGGAACCGATAATAAGGACTTTATGATGCATGTTTTTTCTTCCAGAATCGCCTTAAGCGGCTTTGTTTAACAGTATCTTTTTAACACGGGCGGCGGCGTTCGCCAAATCAGCCGGTGGTTGATAGCGCCAATAAGCGATCTGGCCATCGAACCAGCGTGCATAGTCATGGGCCACCAGATGATCATGAAAACGTTTGAAGCGCGGGGAACCGCCTTCCATCTTGATGATATAAACCGGCTTGCCGGTGCTGATAGCTTCAGATGCCATCGATACGCTGTCTTCCGTCACCAGGATGATATCGGCATAGGCCAGATAAGCGAGGTAAGGGCTGTTGCCGGTGCCGTCCCAAAAGACAATGGATGATCCCTGCAAGGCATGGCGCAAATCCCACAACAGGCCCAGTGGCGTGCGGCGCGAGGCCGTGATCAGTAAACTATATTTTTGCGCCTGCAGTTCCAGCAGTTGCGCAATCAGCTGGTCACAGATCTCCTTGGTCAGGCGATGCGTGCGGCTGGTGCCGCCGATCAGCACGGCGATACGCGGGCTTGGCATATGGGACAGGCCGGAGAAATCCAGTTTGGCGGCCTCCAGCTTGGCCGGGGTCAGATGCGACAAGGCGCCGCTCGTCTGAAACGCATTGGGTGCGTCATACGCATCATGTTGCGGTGTGATGACCAGATCGAAATGCTTGCTTTTGATAACCGGATTCTGGACGACCACTAAAACGGCTTTGTCTTTGCTTTGTTTTTTGACCCACAGGCTGGCGGCGATGGCTTTGCGGCCGGAGGCGATAATGATGTCGGGCCAGGGGCCGGCCAGTGAATCGCTATCCGACGTCAAAGCCAGGGGAGAGAAGGCCCGGATATAGGGTGTCACCCATTTCCAGGGGGCGCGCAGATGAATTTTTTTTACCATAGGTTGTTGACAAGCGAGGGCCTGGGCCAGCGCAAGACATTGGTTTTGCGTGCCAATCAGGCCTTCCGTGATAATCCAGCATAC
>DASWYT010000004.1:0-9076 GCA_036404835.1 Alphaproteobacteria bacterium
ATCTGGCTGTGCTGGGCATTGCTTTCACAGTCCAGGTTTATGCCTTGTGGCATGAGCAGGAGAAAAACCGCGTTGAGCAACAACAGCGTCTGCAAATCGAAATGAACCAGCTGCGCCAACAGCATGAAAAAGATAATTTCATCTGGGAACGCAAACTGGAAAGCGAACGCAGCCTGTTGAACAATGCCAAACAGCGTGAAGCCCTGCGCTCCTCGCAACTGGCGGAAGCCAAGCTGGTGGCCGAAGAAGCGAACAAGGCCAAATCAGACTTCCTGGCCATGATTACCCACGAAATCCGGACACCAATGACCGGTATTATGGGGATGCTCCACCTGACGGCCCACACGCCTTTGAGCGAGAAACAAAAAGAATATATCGATACGATCCAGTATGCCGGTGAAGCCTTGCTGACCCTGCTCAATGACGTTCTGGATTATTCCAAACTGGAAAAAGGCGCGATTGTATTGGAAAGCATTCCATTCACCGTCCGCAACCTGGTCCAGTCGATCATCACGCTGATGTCCGGTCGTGCGAATGAGAAATCATTGAAACTGATTACGCATATCGCCGATAAAGTGCCGGATGTGCTGGAAGGCGATCCAAACCGCATTCGTCAGGTTCTGATCAACCTGCTTAGCAACGCGATCAAATTTACCGATCGCGGGAATGTGACGGTTGATATAAGCTGTGACAAGGAAGATGCGGATGGCCGTATTCCCCTGCACTTCAAAGTCATCGATACCGGTATCGGCATCAGCAAGGAAGCCCAGGAAAAACTCTTTGGCGCCTATGCCCAGGCTGATGCCAGTATCTCACGCCGTTTCGGCGGTACCGGTTTAGGCCTGAATATCTGCCGCATGCTGGTACAGGCCATGGGCGGTGACGTGCATGTCACCAGTATTCCTGATCATGGCAGTACGTTCGCCTTTACGATCATGCTGAAAGCCTCCGATCAACAGGCTATTCATCAGTATCAGGTCAGTGGCCAGGAAACAGGCCCGATCCCGCCGCTCAATGTTCTGGTGGTGGATGATAATGCGGTGAACCTGAAAGTGATCGCCGGCCTGCTGGAAATGGATAATCACATCGTGACCACGACGGAAAGTGGTACACAGGCCATGAATCTGGTTGAGATGAAAGATTTCGATCTTATTTTCATGGATATTCAGATGCCTGACTTTGATGGTTTGACGGTGACGAAAGCCATTCGCCGCATGAGCAATCCGAAGAAATCCAAGGTGACGATCTATGCCCTGACCGGTATGGGCCGTGAAGAAGATGAAGCCGCTTGCCGCGCGGCGGGCATGAATGGTATTCTGATCAAGCCGATTACCGTCCCGTCCCTGAAACGTATTTTAACCACCGTCTCAAACGCAAAAACACTCAAAGATATTGCTGCCTCAAGCAAGGAGGACCAAATGAAATTACAAGATGTCGTCAAAAAGGCACAAGATGTGGTTGAAGATGTCAAGAAGACTTATCTGGATATCAAAGACCAGGTCCGCCAGGGCTTAGCCAGTGACGAAATTCCTGTCCTGGAATCGGGCGTACTCGACGAAGATAATTATCCGGCCGACCTGACCAAGGCCGAGAAGAATATCGTCTTCAACGTTCATACGCTGGAAGAATTACGCCAATCGCTGCCGGAACATTCCTTCACGGAAATCTTTGACGAGCTGGACAGCAAGTCGCTGGAACTGGTGGATGCTATTGAACTGGCTTGGAAAGATCGCGACCGTGATGATATTGCCGAAAAAGCGCATAATCTGCGCGGCATGGCCGGTAATTTCGGCCTGAACATGCTGAGCACGATTGCTGAGCGTATCGAACGCGCCGTGAAAGCGAAGGATGATGAGAAGCTGGACGCATCCGTCAACAAGCTGCGTGCTGCGTTCACCCGTACGGTGGAAGTGCTGCATGGCTGGAAAAACAACGTATAGACGTCGTTACGCCGCAATGTCCTGGTAAAAATATGTCGTGCCATCCGGTGCGACCAGCCAATAAGCATGGTCCTGGTCGGCGATGGGCTGGACATGGTCGCTATTGACCGGGATTTTGGCAACGCCGCCCGGGATGTCGATCACATAGTCCGGCATGCACAGGCCCGATACCAGCGGGCGTAATTGTTTCATCAGGGACAGGCCGGTCGCCAGGCTGACACGGAAATGGCTGGTGCCGCGTGTCAGATCCGTATGATGCAGGTAATAAGGCTTGATATGGTTTTCCATCAAACCGTTCATCAGATCGGCCAATGCCGTCACATTATCATTGATGTTTTTCAACAGGACAGATTGACTGACCAGCATATGGCCTTGCTTGTTCAATTGGGCAATGGCGTATTTGGCATCATCGGTTAGTTCGCGCACATGGTTGATATGCAGCGAAATCACCAATGGTTTCGGGCCTTTTAGCGCCTGTAAAAACGCCGCATCGATCTTGTCCGGTTGCACGACGGGTACGCGCGTATGGACGCGGATCCATTTTATATGATCCATCGCATACAGGCGGCTGAGCAAATCTTTCAGACGGACCGCCGACAATACGAACGGATCGCCGCCAGTCAGGATCACTTCTTTGATTTCCGTGTGATCGGCTATATAAGCCAGCGCCTCTTCGATATCGGAGGCTGAAATCGTATCGCCATGCGGGCCGACCATCTCGCGACGGAAGCAGAAACGGCAATAAACGGCACAGGCCTGGGTCGGTTTCAACAGGACACGGTCCGGATGACGATGCACCAGGCCTTTGACGGGCGAATGTTTGTAATCGCCAATTGGGTCGCTTTCTTCTTCCGGCAGGATCCGCAATTCACGCGCATCCGGAATGAATTGCCGGGCAATCGGGTCCGTTGCCAGATTTTGCGTATCGATGGCATCGACCATCTGCGGCGTGATGGCAATCGTATAACGCTCGGCCAGTTGGACCAGCGCTTTGTCATGCGGGTCCGGCAATAACGCAGAAGACTGCAAATCCGCCAAACGGTGCAGGCTGCGGCGTGGCAAATGAGCCAGGTTGCTTTTTACGCCTTGTTGATCCATTGCCCGTTTTCCTGTTGCTGCCAGTAAGACAGCGTCATATCGTTTTGCTCTTTCAGGCGTGCCCATTGCTGGCGGGCCTGTTGTATTTGCAGCGGATCATGCCCGTCAAAAACCAGGCACAGCAGATCGAAATCATGCTGTTCCGGCAAGGTGGCATTCTCCAGGACCATCATCGTTTTTGCAGCATTCGCCGCATGATCTTCTGTCGTCAGAAGAACCGGTTGATGGATGGCCTGGCCGTCATGAACCGTGCCATGCGGCAAAAAACTTTGCGGCTGATAGCGCCACAGATAGTTATCGTAATACGCCATACGCTCTTCATCGGCGAATTTACAGGCCACGCGCAGATTACGCTGCAGAGCCTTGCTCAGCAGGTCCGGCAACACTTCTTCAGCGCTGCGTGTCTGTGCGTGGTAAAAACGTATTTCAGCCATTGGTGGCGTTATCCACAACATACTGGTAAAGCAGGCGCACGCCGTAACCCATCGCACCCGCCGGGCAGATCGGATTGCTACCATTGGCTTTCATCAAACCGGCAATATCCAGATGCGCCCAGGCACGGTCTTTATCGACAAACTGATGAATGAAAGAAGCGGCGAAACTGGCACCGCCCAGACGGCTTGGCTCAACATTCACCAGATCGGCGATAGAACTTTTCAGCGTTGCCGGTGTTGCGGCATCCAGTGGCAGGCGCCAGCATTTCTCGCCGATCTCCTGGCCGGCTTTGAACAGGCCATCCGCCAGTTTATCGTCATTACTGAACAGACCGGCATAATTCTGACCCAATGCAATCAGGATAGCACCGGTCAATGTGGCGATATCAATGATGACGGACGGGTCATATTCTTTTTGGACATGGGTCAGCAGATCGGCCAGAACCAGGCGGCCTTCCGCATCTGTATCAACGATTTCGACCGTCTGACCGGACATGGTGGTAATCACTTCGCCAGGCAGGTAAGCATCTTCATCGATCAGATTTTCAACCAGACCGACAATCGCCACGACATGCTGTTTGACACCGGCATTCGCCAGAGCCATCAGCGCACCGATGACGGCCGCGGCGCCACCCATATCATATTTCATGTCACCCATCATGCCAAATGGCGATGAGCCAGGTTTCAGATTGTAACCGCCTGTATCAAAGGTTACGCCCTTGCCGACCAAAGCAATCGGCTTGCTTTTTGCTTTGCCTTTGGCGGCGGTGCCCAGGCCGTTATATTCGGCAATCAGTACATGGGATGCATTGCGGCTGCCCCGGCCGACCGCTTCGATAGCACCCATGCCCAAGGCATGAATTTTATCTTCATTCAGCACGGTGAATTTGACCGGCAGGTCTTTCATCGTGGCGCGCGCCGTTTTGACGAAATTGGCCGGTGTGCAGATATTCGGCGGCTGGTTCATCAGGTCGCGTGCCAGGTAAACCGCATTGGCGATGCCGTCCAGGCTGGCCCAGTCTTTTTGGGCCTGTTTCGCCGCTTCGGTGGCAAAGGCCAGGCTTTTGAGTTTCGGCAGGGCTTTTTCTTTATCTTTGGTCTTGTAATTATCGAAGTGATAAGCACGCAGCTTCGCACCCAAAGCGCATTGCGCCGCATCCATGACAGGTGCCATCATGATGGTCGCGTCTTTGGTGCCATAGGCATTTAAATTGACAAAAAGCTGGCCGCCGGTTTTCTGGCTGTCCTGAATGGCATCAAAAGACGCTTCGTCACCAATACCGTATAACAGGACGGAACTGATCGCCGTGCCGTTCTTCACATGATGCGCCCACAGGAATTGATCCTTTTCACCTTCAAAGGCAGCGGCGCTCTTGGCGATTTTATCCAGCTGCGTCACCAGGCCGGCCGGCAAAAGCTTTCTGATCGCGGCAGGCATTTTTTTGCCCTTCGAGACCGGTACAGCCAGCACAGGTTTGGAGGTTTGATTCGCGGTAGTGAATTTAATATGCATAATACGGTCTCGCGGCGGAAGAAGTCTATCTGATAAGGTATAAAGCGCCCTCCAACTCTGGTCAATTCGCCTGTAAAGCGTTATGGTCAGGCCTATGCTTTTACGACGCTACCTGGCCCGTCAGCTCCTTTTATCGACCCTGGTGATTGCCACCGGGATGACGATGGTTATTTGGCTGACCCAATCACTGCGTTTGCTGGACCTGGTCATTAATGGCGGCGCACCACTGCAAATGTTCGGCTATATGCTGTTGCTGACCATTCCGCGCTTTTTCGAAATGATCCTGCCGATTGCCTTGGCCATCAGCATTGTGTTTCTCTTCAACAAATTAGTTATGGATTCCGAGCTGGTGGTCATGCAGGCCTGCGGCTTTAGCCCCTGGCAACTGGCCCGCGCGGTGATGCTGTTATCCGTCGTCATGGGGACGGTCGTCTTTGGCTTGAGTGGGTGGGTAACGCCAAAGGCCACACGTGAGCTTGATCAGATGCGTGATTTTGCCAAATCGGGCTTCAGTCTCAATCTCTTACGGGCCGGTGTGTTCAATACGCTGGGCGATAATGTGACGATTTACCTGACGGAACGTCATGGGTTGGATGATCTGCGCGGATTGCTGATTCATTTTGCCCCGGCGGGCAAGCCGAACCAGACGATCTGGGCGCGGCGTGGCGGCATGATGATGAATGCCAAGGATGAGCCGGTCGTCATTGTGTATGAAGGCATGCGCCAGCAATATAATAACAAAACCAACAAGGTCGAAAGCCTGCGGTTTGAATCGTATCAGGTTGATCTGGGCAGCTTCCTGAATAAGTCGACCGCAGACCGCAGCCATGATCCGGATCAATACAACCTGCCGGAATTATTCGAGCGTGGCCCGACCATGCCGGATGCCAAACAGCGCCGCCAGTTTATTGCTGATGCCCATACACGGATCACAAAATTCTTCCTGGTGTTCAGCTTTGCCTTGTGTGCCGTGACGCCTTTCCTGCTCGGGCGTTATAACCGCCGCGGGCAAGCCTGGCGTGTCTTATGGGTGATTGTTTTGCTGGTGTTCCTGCAGGCCGTCAATCTGGGGGCTACGGCGATTGCACAAAAATCGGTTCTTGGTGATGTTATCTTATATATCACCACGATCATCCCGGCCCTGGTCTGTTTATGGCTCTTGCTGACAGCCCATCCGGCTGGGCAGTGGAGTCATCAGAATGCCAAGGAGGCAGCCGCATAATGTACCTGTCTCCGGTTCTTATGGGTTATATGGCCCGCCAGTTCTTTATTCAGTTCCTCATGTTCATGGGCGGATTGCTGGGTGTTATCTTTGTCTTTGATTCCGTCGAGTTGATGCGCCGCTTAAGCAAGTACGATAATCTGTCGTGGGATATCGTGCTGCCGATGGCGCTGTTCAAATTGCCGGAGATCGGCCTGGAGATCATTCCTTTTGCCATCCTGTTTTCCTGTGTCTTTACATTGTGGCGCATGACCCGCAGTTATGAACTGATTGCCATTCGCGCGGCTGGCGTATCGGTCTGGCAATTCTTGTTTGCGCCGGTTCTGGTATCGATTACGCTGGGCTTTATCAATATCATGGTCCTCAATCCGATTTCGGCCGTCATGATCGGCAAGTTCGAGGACATGGAAGCGCGTTATATTTCCCTGACACCGGATACGACAATCAATTTGTCGAATAACGGCCTGTGGCTCCGTCAGAATCTGCCGCAGGGCATGGCAGTCATTCATGCCACCAACATCAAGACACCGGAATGGGTTTTATCCCCGGTCACGGCATTCTTCTTTGATCAGCAACGCAATATGACGTTCCGGATCGATGCGGCGAAAGTGACGCTGGAAGACCAGATCTGGGCGTTCGAAGATGCGTACAGTACCAAGATCGATACGAATAAGAGCGAGTATTTCACCACTCTGCATATGCCGACGACCCTGACCCGCCGTGAAATCGAGAGCCGCTTCGCCTCGCCTAATACGATCTCCTTCTGGAACCTGCCATCTTATGCCCGGGTCATGAGCGCGACCGGTTTTTCGTCAAATGCTTTATGGGCCCATTATTATAAGCTTTTGTCCGAACCTATCCTGAATATCGCCCTGATTTTACTGGCGGCGGCTATTGCTTTGCGTTCACCACGTTATTTAAAGGGCTGGTGGATGGTTATTTCTACCATGATGGTTGCCTTCCTGGTCTTTTTCCTGGGGGACTTGCTCGAAGCTTTAGGGATTTCCGAGCGCCTGCCCCTGTTCCTCTCTGCTTTCGCCCCCGCTTTAATCAGTCTGCTGGCTGGGCTAAGCTGCCTGCTCTATCTGGAAGATGGTTGATCAATGATGAAGTTATTATCCGCACTGTTGTTAGGCCTGTTGGTGGTTATGCCGTCATGGGCAAAAGCGCAAAGCCCGCGTGCCGGGATCGCCGCCATCGTCAATGACGATATTATCACCAACAGCGATGTCATGTCCCGCGTCAATCTGGCTATTCAGGGCGCGCGTATGCAGCCGGACGCGCAGGTGCTGCAACAGATCATCAATCAGGCCCTGCAGGCTTTGGTTGAAGAACAAATCCGTTTATCCGAGGCAAAGCGCCTGAACATCAAAATCGATGACAAGGAAATTGATGAAGGCTTTGCCAAGCTGGCCGCACAGAATAACCTGCCACCGGAACAATTCGCAGAAATATTATCCCGTGGCCCTGGCGCCCTGGACAGTATCCGCCGCCAGATCCGCACGCAGATTGCCTGGGGCAAGATCGTCAAGCAGAAACTGCGCCCGCAAATCAATGTCGGCGATACGGATATCGATAATTACCTGGCCGAACAGGCCCGCAATAAAGGCAAGATGGAGTATGAGACGGCTGAGATTTTCCTGCGCACGCATAATGGCGCGGAGGATGCTGGCGCTCTGAAAATGGCCCAGGATATCGTGACGCAACTGCGTTCGCACAAGCAACGTTTCTCGGTTCTGGCCAAGCAATTCTCCCAAGGGTCCGAAGCCAATAAGGGTGGCCTGTTGGGATGGGTAACCGAAGGACGTCTGGACCCGGCGCTGGATAATACGCTGAAGACTTTGAAAATCGGTGAGACCAGCGATCCGATCAAAATGTCGGATGGCTATCATATTCTGTTCCTGAAAGACAAGCGTGAAATCCTGTCTGTGGAACAGCAAAGCCAGCAATTGCAGATCAAGCAGCTTTTTATGCCAGCCCCGCCACAAGCGCCACCGGCCTATCAGCAACAAGCTTTTGAAACGATCAAATCGTGGCAGCAACAAGCCGTCGATTGCACATCCATGCAAAATCTGATCAAGGCCAATCCATCGCCGATCTCCAAGGATCTGGGCATGGTGCATCTGTCTGACTTGCCGCCGCCGGTTGCCGCCGTTGTCCGTGATGCACCGATTGGTAAAGCGATTGAGCCTCTGCGTGGTTCCGATGGTTTCCTGATGGTCATGGTGTGCGGTCGTGAAGATGCGGGCGATGATGAAAGCATCCGGACGGCTGCCGCGAATGAGATCGGCAGCGAGCGTCTCAACCGTTTGCAGCGCCGTTATTTCCGTGACCTGAAAGATGCAGCCTATATCGACATCAAGAAACCAGACGCAGCGCCTGCTCCTGATTCTTCTGTTGAGAAGAAAAAATAATCATGTCCGTTGATCCGGCGATTATTGCGGCCATCGATGCATTGCCGCCCCTGCGCGATATTGTCAATGATAACGGCTTGCGGGCCGATAAGGCGTTCGGCCAGAATTTCCTGTTTGACCTCAACCTTACGGGCAAGATCGCGCGGTCGGCCAATAATCTGAAAGATGCAACGATTATCGAAGTCGGCCCCGGTCCCGGTGGCCTGACCCGTGCGTTACTGACCCAGACCGATGCAAAACAAATTATCGCGATTGAAAAAGACCGTCGTGTCATCCCTGCCCTGGCATCCCTGGTCGAAGCAGCGGATGGCCGCCTGACATTGATCGAGGGTGATGCGCTGTATTTTGATTATAATGCTGTGCCGTCGCCTAAAGCGATCATCGCCAATTTGCCCTATAACGTCGCCACGCCTT
This sequence comes from Alphaproteobacteria bacterium, assembly GCA_036404835.1. Lineage (GTDB taxonomy): Bacteria > Pseudomonadota > Alphaproteobacteria > Micavibrionales > SZUA-601 > DASWYT01. The sequence goes on from DASWYT010000004.1 coordinate 9,036, forward strand.
TATTGTTGCATTGGCTGCACAATGCTGATCAGTTTGTATCC
>DASWYT010000005.1:0-13429 GCA_036404835.1 Alphaproteobacteria bacterium
CCGCGGGCATTGTTACCGCTACCATCTTCATACTCCCAGATATTATTTCGCAATATGTTAATACAATAACAGATCTGAGTCAATGGTGCCATATAGCACGAAGAAAATGGCGACAGATCGTTGATAGGGTGCGAATCCACCCAGATTTACGGGCATTAATCGTCGACAATCAAATTAAATTCCAAATCCACGAATTCGTAAATATCCCCCAGCCAATCATACCAAGCTCTCATTGTCAGGATCTGACATGAAAAGAGTAAGGTTCACATCACGCACCTTTAACGAATCTATTTTCCCAGACTACCCTGATCAATGCAGAGTATACATGGATTATTGATGACATCTAAACCCAAACCAAATAGAGAGGAACAAAAATGACGCGTGAAGAACAATCCAAAGACGAGGAATTATGGGATCGTAAAACCTTGGCGAAATACCTGAACATCGCCGAAGGTACTCTCGCCGTCTGGGACTGCACCAAGCGATACGACCTTAAACCAATTAAAGTTGGACGGTCAGTCCGCTATCGTCGCTCAGACGTAGAAGCATTCCTGAACCGGCACAGTGAGCCAAAACAGGGTTAACGCAAAATTCCTGCAGCGGCTTATCAAAACTTCTCTATTTAAAAAGAGCAGGAGATACGCCCCAAACCCAGGAGCTTAAAATGAGCCATGATCCAGAGAGAACATCCATTGATTCACTCAACATTCCCATTCCCCACGACATCATTCAGCACATACATGATTTGTATCATGGGAAAATATCAAATCAGGAGGCCCATGAAGCGGCACGTAACCTGATAAGCTTTTGCAAAATTCTTATAGAAGCAGACGGGGATAATAAAAAATCCGGCTCACATTTACTTAAAAGGTAGCAATACTTCACCCGTGTTCGTGTCCAGTTTTTTGATCAAAAAACTGGACACTTGATTGCCATATCGAAATCCAAGCCAAATTTTTCTTGACTCCTATCATCTTTATAAATAAGTTCGAAGGGAGCTTTCAGCAGAAGCTTGCCACTCGCCTGTAGCGAAGCCGTATCGGCACTGCGTTCATGTTTTGATATTTTTCTATCGAAACCCATGTTCTCGTTACAGAGAACGGTTGGCGAGTGACGTTTCTCTGTCGGGAATATTGGAGACTTCGATGGAACGTAAAGCAAATGGCCATAACGCCGCTTATATCAAACGCCAGGCTCGCAAGCTGCAAAAGCTTATGAACCTACCATACCACATCGCCCTGAATCAGGCCGCAAAAGAGGCCGACTTCACCAATTGGCAAAATTTTATCAACAGTGCGCCAGTACCGGGTATTCCAAATAAAAAACAAGAACAACTCAAACCAAAACTACCGATTCCCTTGGTAATTAGTTATCGTTCATTTTTTGCAAAAAGTGTATCGAAACGACCTAATGCAAAAATGCCAGTCAAAGCACACCAGGAGATTTCTCAGTTACTAAAAGAAGCTCTTGCAATTACAGATTGTCACAAGAGAGCTAACACTCCCCTTGGTGAGATTCGTACAACACTTGATGATTGGGTCCAAAAAGAATATCCCAGCCATGAAGAGCTTCCCGAGGAAGTCTTCCACGCTATGTACTATGGTGATAGCCCTTTCGAATGTGAATGTAATCCTCCTGATGTACGCAAACAGGATTTGAGAAGAATTCTGGAACGAATTGGTAAGATTATTGATGCAAACTATCACTCATGTTCACCAGTCCGATGGATCCATAAACGACTAGCTAATACATCTGAATGGATTGATAAGTGGCCAAAACAACAAATATCAAACCACAATGTTATTCCTGGTCGCGTAAAGGAACTGCTCCCGGGTACTTTGGTGCGTACAAAAGCCGGCAATAACGTAGCTCTTGTTATCAACCACGATACATGGAGTAACACAATCAGTTGCTATGGCGATAAAGGAAGCATGACATGCGCCAGACATGAAGTAACAGTTACCCGAGATCAAAAGGGTGCAAAAACCTTTAAACCCATGCGCTTATTCCTTCCATACGGTAAATGGAAATGTGCGGATGGGACAGAAGTTCTTTACAACCGAGACTACTGTCCCCTTTGGGCCAGGACACCTGGTGGCGGTGTTGAAGCGCTAGATCCTGATACCTGGGTCAAATATCAAGGGGACTCTGTTTCCTATTTCAATAATGGAGACGCACCACGGTGGGGCAGCAAAGATACCCTTGCAACTGGATTGGCTGTTTTGAAAGAATGGGGAGTTGATCATAAACGTCCCCGTCTACTAGATCTATTGCCACATGCTCTCGAGACTAGAAACGCTGAAGTTCTTCGTCCAAAGAATAAGGCTAAAGGATATCCTGCGATTGCAATGTAATCTGTAACAGAGTTGATGGCGGGTGTGTTTCTCATCCGTCATTTTCATTTCATTGCAGGATAGGTAACAAACAACGAAATTCGTATGATCTGATTAGACTCTGGGGTTCTCTTATAAGCTATAGCACTACGTGACCTACCAGCCCCTGGTCACGAATTCCTCTTGCCAGAATTGTAAACCTTCTTTTATCAGGGGTGGTAGCCATTCGGTTCGTCCACCGACAGTTCTTGCCAGTACTTGATCTTGTTGAGTACGGCCATACAAGTCCGTGCCGTATAAACCTGATCCGTAAGGTAAGGTCGCAATTGATACTCCAACCTCCATCTGCTCTACAGTCGTTGGAGCAAAGTGTTTGGCATTTACTGCTAACTCACGTATTGTAACCAACGCAGGGCATCTTGCATTAACGTCAGTCCCAAAGTCTTGAAGAGTGGAAAAACCACTTATACCGGCATGGAAAATCCATTCTTTGAGATGATGGAGCGAAGCACAGGCGTGAAATACCAGCCTTACATCATCTGGATTAGCCAGAACGTCATTACAATCAGGGACAACCACCTGGTCAAAAAAAGCACGGGGAGCTATAATTTTATTATACATAAATAACATCCAATAATTATGTCACAGAGCAAGAAAATAACTAATGTAATCAAGTCTTCTTTATCTCAATATATTAAGATAACGATCATTAATCTCAGTATAGCTCTGTTAAGGTATTGGCGACCCCAGCAGGAATCGAACCTGCAACCTGCTGCTTAGAAGGCAGCTGCTCTATCCGATTGAGCTATGGAGTCAGTGAAGGGTATATTATGCAGTCTAATCATAGCGGCAAAACGGTCAATGTCCGGTAAAGAGATATCTGTCAGCTTTTTTTGAGAGCTAAATCCTGCTCCAGACATATAAATACATCCCAAAATGATTCCAAAAACAAACACATAAAAAATTATTAAAAAATAGTTATTGACCTCTGATTCCAAATAGGCTTTTATGCGGGACGCTTTTAGTGATCAGGTGTGAAAAACAATCGTTTGCCGCAAGCTGATCGTTCCAGCGTTCTTATCTTAGCAGGATGGAAAAACATGAATGCTGCCCACCCGCAGCAAGTAATATTATCGTCTTCCGAGCGTGGCCTTACACGCACGGTGGGACTTCACGGCTTTGAAGAGAATTTCAGCCCGCGTATGGACGAAAAAATCCAGTATCGCGCCGAGACGATGCCGGCAACCATTACCCAACCTGCCAATGACGATGCCCGCGGTAACGCGATCGACAAGATCATGCTGGCCACCGAAATTTCCATGCGCTATCACAAGCGCCGCAAACAACATTATGATGGCGTCTATAAGATCCTGGTCTTCAGCACATTGATGCTGTCCGCCGCCGCGTTCCTGTTGCACATGACCCATCAGGGCCTGATCGGCTTTGCCGTGATCGGCCTGGGCGTCATCAGCCTGGTGTGGAATTTCAGCCACAAGGCCCGCGAGCATGACATTCTGGTCAACCAGCATGGCCAGTTGCTGGAAACGATCCGCCTGACCCATACGCCGACGCTGGACCATTTAAAACAATGGCGCATGCAGCGTATGAATATCCAGAGCAAAGAGCCACCGATCTATTGGGCCGTCATGAATGACTGCACCTATGATGTGGCGCGTGCGTGGGACTTGAAGCCGAAGAAACGCGGCTGCCCGGTCATGTTGCGCCCGTTCATGAACTGGATTCGTTTTTAGGATTAATCTGATTTATTGTGCTGCGTCGCGATGCGTGTGCAGACGGTGCGGCGGGAACAGCAACGTAATCGTCGTTCCTTCCCCCAGAACCGTATCGATCAGCAATTCGCCTTCGTAATTTTCCATCAGGCGTTTCGTCAGCGGCAGACCCAGACCGGTGCCGTTATATTTACGCGCCAGCGAACTGTCGATCTGGCCGAACGGCGACAGGGCTTTTGGAATATCTTCCACCGCCATCCCAATCCCCGTATCCTGGATAACCACCGATAAGCCATATTCATCGACCTTGGTGTTGATCGTCACCTCACCGCCTTCGGGCGTGAATTTCACGGCGTTCGACAGGACGTTCAGCACGATCTGGCGCAAATGTTTCGCATCGATCCATAAATCCGGCAAGCCGTCATGCATATCGGCATAGACACGCACCTGCGCGCTCTGCGCTTTCGGCCCGATGAATTTCAAACAGGACTGGATTGTGTCATTGACATCAACATCGCGCGGCTGGCCTTCCATCGATCCGGCTTCGGCTTTCGACAGATCGAGAATATCATTGATCAGTTCCATCAGATGCATGCCGCTGGCATGGATATCATGGATATATTCGGAATATTTCGGGCTGTTCGGCGGACCGACCAGACCGTCGCGGATCATTTCAGAAAAACCGATAATCGCATTCAGCGGCGTGCGCAATTCGTGCGACACATTCGCCAGGAATTCGCTCTTGCTGCGGTTGGCGCTTTCCGCCTGTTCGATGGCGGCCACCATCATATTATGCACATCCTCGCGGCGGAATTCCATTTCGATCCAGCGCGTGATCAGCTGGAACACTTCCGACACGTAACGGCGGCTGTGCTTCGGCAATGGCGTATCATGCGCCAGGAATAAATGCCCAATGACCTGGCCATTGCCATCACGGATCAACTGGCCGCGATAATATCCGACATTCTGATCCTTAAAGAGCGAACCGCCAGCCAGCAAATCCTGCAAATCGCCTTCTTTTTCAAAAACATTGGACGATTGATAAACCTGGCCGCACAAACCATCCGTGCGCACATAATGCGCATGCGGCATAAAACGTTCATTGTCCCACAAGGCCAGAATATTCACCGCCTGCGGGTCCGCGCGATCAATCCGGGCCAGACCGGCCCAGCGGCAATCAAACGCACCGGCCAGAGATTTCACGGCGCGTTCCGGCGCACTATAGACGGAATCATCACGTTCGCTTAACAGAGATGCCAAAGCCTGTTCGCGGCGTTTGTTCGGCGTGACATCCGACCAGCTGATCACCGTACCGCCATCGGATGTGACATGCTCACTCAGCTCAACCCAATGGCCATTGGCCAGTTCAACCTCACGCGTGCCGTAATTGCGGCGGTGCAGGAATAAACGTTTGGCGACAGCGGCCTGGCGTTCTGCTGGCGCGATATTCTGCACGCCACGCTCGAAATTCGCCTGGATCAGATCGGCAAAATCCGTCCCCGGAACCAATTTGTCTTCGAGTTCGGGAAAGACTTCGCGGCTCTTATTATTGATGAAGATCAGTTTATCCTGGGCGTCGAACACCGCCACGCCATACGGAATGGATTCAATCGTATCGCTGAGTTGTTGCTCGACCAGTTCGGCGTTGATCGCATTCGTCGCCTCGCGCGAGATATTGCGCACGACCCCGCGATAACCGCCGAAACGGCCCCCCTGGTCACAGACAGGCTTGGCCACAATATGTAGGTAAAGCGGCTCACGGCCGCTTTCCTCGATCACCAGCACACAAGGCGGCGACACATCATGCGGGTCACGAATTTCTTTCAGGCTGTTCAGCCAGTCCTGCCATTCATTGGAGGAACTTGGGTGGCTGAATAAATTCTGCAGGCTCAGCTTGCCTTCAACACTCTCCGCCGCTTCGGGGAACAGCGCATAAAAATCGTCCGACAGGGAAATGATGACGCCATCTTCATCGCACTCCCAGAACATATCCGGCGAGAGCGCTATAAAATCGTTCAATCGGTCAGAATCACTCTGGCCTGCATAGGATGGTATGGTCATCTTCGGAGACGTCATTCCTGCTCTGGCGCCTGTTAAAATCACTTGCGATTATAACCTGCAATTGCTCAAGAACAGTTAAAAAAACATATTGTTTATTAATGTTTTTTTAATTTTACTGGAACGGTACTTCGTTGAAATTGCGCAGTTTTCGGCTGTGCAGCTCGGCCATGCCCAGCGCCTGGAGCTTTTCCATGGTCCGGATACCGATTTGCAGGTGCTGATTCACCCGGCGGCGGTAAAATTCATCGGCCATGCCCGGCAGCTTGATCTGGCCATGCAACGGCTTGTCAGACACGCAGAGCAACGTCCCATACGGCACACGCATACGGTAGCCATTCGTGGCAATCGTCGCCGATTCCATATCGAGCGCAATAGCACGACTCAGTTTCAGACGGCGCAGCGGGATACGGTGATCCTGCAATTCCCAGTTCCGGTCATCAGTCGTCGCCACCGTTCCGGTGCGCATGACTTTTTTCAGGGTGGAGCCTTTGAGATCCGTCACTTCAGCCACGGCCTGTTGCAGGGCAATCTGAATCTCGGCCAGGGCCGGGATCGGAATATCCGTCGGCATATCGGCGTCCAGCACATGATCGTCACGCAGATACGCATGCGCCAGCACATAGTCGCCCAGTTCCTGGGACTTACGCAGGCCGGCACAATGGCCCAGCATCAGCCAGGCATGCGGACGCAGGACCGCGACATGGTCGCTGATATTCTTCGCATTGGACGGGCCGACGCCGATATTGATCAGCGTGATCCCCATCGCATCATCCGCCATCAGATGATAGGCCGGCATTTGCGGCTGGCGTGGCAATGGCACGCCTTGCTGCCAATCGCGCGGCGGCAGATTAGCATTTGGCGTAATGACATTGCCCGGTTCAACCAGGGCCGTGTATTTGCGGTGTGTATCGGATAATTCGCCTTCCGTCACTTGTTTGAACAAGTCGCGGGCGAAACGGGCGAATTCATCGACATAGAAACCATAGTTGGTGAAGATCACGAAATTCTGGAAGTAATCCGGCAATGTCCCGGTATAATGGCGCAAACGATGCAGACTGATATCGGTGCGCGGCGCTGTAAATAACGCCAGCGGTTGTTCCAGCATGTTGAGATCATATTCGCCATTGGCAATACGGTCATCAATATCGGACAGGTTCGGCAGGTCGAAATAATGCGGTAAATCGGCCAGGCGCTCGGCATTCAGGCCGCTTTCGACATGGCTCATACCCTGCATATCCCCCAGTGCGAAATGGATCGGGATCGGTGTCGTGCTGACGCCGACCGTGAACGGCACATTGTGATTTTCTTTCAACAGGCTGAGCTGTTGCAGGTAATAACGGCCGAACAGATCCGGGCGCGTCACGGTCGTCGTAAAACGACCTGTTCCCGGCGCATGACCAAAAGCCAGTTTGGTTTTCACCACGAATGGTTCGGTCACATCCAGGCGGATATAGGGATAGCATGCCGAAATCTTGCGTGGCTTATGTGCGCCACCACGGGCGAATTCAGAAAATTCCTGACGCAGATAAGCGATATTATTGGTATAAATACGCTCTAATTGCAGCAGTGCCTCAATCGGATCATGCACCGTGACTTCTTCTTCACCGGGCAGAAAAGGCTTTAAGGATATGGGCATAGGCGACGCTTATCGTTTCTTTGTTAATTATGGTGTTTCCACCGGCGCATTCTGGCGGAATTGCGGCGGGAAGAAATCCGGAATGGCATCGGATTGTGCCATGTCTTTTATTTTCGGCAGAGGCTTTGATTGCGGCGTCCGTTTTTTCAGGCCGTTGGCAATCTTATCCTTGATGCCTTTGATCATGTCGTCTTTCTGGCCTTCGCTGTTTTTCAGGGCGCGTTCCCATTGGAAACGGGCTTCCTGTTCACGGCCGACCTGCCAGTATGCATCGCCCAGATGATCATTGATCACGGCATCCGCCGGCAGGAACTGTACCGATTCTTCCAGATAAGGCACGGCTTCCTTAAAGTAACCCATGCGGTACAGGACCCAACCCATACTGTCGATGATATAAGGTTCTTCCGGCGCCTGCTGGTGCGCCTGCGCGATATAATCAAACGCCTTGTTTAAATCCTTACCCTGATCCGCCCAGCTATAGCCCAGATAATTCAACACTTCCGGCTGTTCCGGATTCAGTTTCAGGGCCTGGCGCAGATCGGCTTCGGCCAGTGTCCATTGCCCGGTGCTTTCATGGCAAATGCCGCGTGCATAGAATAACGCCCAATCGGACTTGGTCTGTTTGTCCAGACTATCGATCACCTGCGTGTAATACGGGATGGCTTTGTCGAATTGTTTATCAGTGCGCAACAGATCGCCCATTTGCGTGAGGACCTGACGTTTCAACATCGGATTGCTTTCCAGCGGAGCCAGAATATTCAACGCGGCCGTCATATCGCCTTCCAGCGCATAGGAATCAGCCAGACGCAATTGCGACACGGAATAGAAGAGATTATCCTGGCCGATTTTTTTATAGAGATCGCGGGCCTGCGTGAAATCCTTCATATCCATGAAGATATCACCCAGCAAGACATTCATCATCGGTTGGTCTTCCAGGGCCGGTTGCGCCACACGGGCATACAGCAAAGCCAGGCGGCTGGAATTTTCCTGTTGCAGCACAGTCGCCAGATCAAACAGGATGGTCGCATAACCTTGCGCCGCATTCGCGACAGCGGATTTACGGCTGAAGCTGGCTTCCAGCTTGTCCGTATCGAATGGCAGGCCGGTTTTAGCCTGGATCTGTTTGGCAATATCGGCAACAGCCGCTTTGTTATGCTGGCGCGTGAAGAAATCAGCGGCCGCCAGACCGTTACGCAATGAGAAATGATTAGCCAGCAATTGCTGATAGGCTTTTTCGGCCTGCAAATCCTGACCAGACATGTCCAGGATCAAGGCACGGTGCAAGGCGAATAAAGAACGGAAAGACGGATAAGCATGACTGGCTTTTTCCAGCGCACCAAGGCTTTCAGCAATTTTATCCTGGCCCGCCAGAATCCAGACATTGACCAAAGGCTGGATATACTGGCCAAAACCATCACCACGCAGATTGGCACTGTTTTTCTTTGCCTGTTCCCAATTGCCTTTGTTGAAATCCTCACGCAACAACATCAACACCGCAAACTGACCCGATGCGGATGCTTTGACATCGCTCACTTCATGGCTCAGCTGCAAAGCCGTGTCATCATCGCCATTGCCGATTGATACCGGCAAAGCATGTTCGATCAGATAATCCACCGTCTCGCGGCTTGGAGCTGATTCAATCGCGCGGCCAAAGGCGGCATTGGCTGTTTCCAGATCATCGTGACCGATGGCCACACGGCCCACCAGATACTGCCCGGCAGATGATGGCGGCCAGATCGCCAAAGGCTGCAGCATGGTCTGGCCACTGGTTTTATCCACGGCGCGTTGTTTGATCTTGGCCACTTGCTTATCAAACTGATCACAGCCGGTCAAAACCGTGCTGGCCAGCAATAAACATGTCAAAAGAGTGATCCGGTATTTTTGCGTCACGTGATTATCCTGTCACTTATTATGAGGCGGTTATCCTAATTTTATCTCTATCTTCCCATTTAAAAAGGCAGAGATTAAGGATTGTTAAAGGATATAATGTTGCAAAAGCCTAAATCACTCTTTTTCCACTCCTTTTTTGAATAATTTTATTACCAGTTGACATCCAGCGGCGGCAGATTGTCTATGTCAAAGCGGGAATAGACATTCCGGATTTGCATGTCCGTCGCATTTGGTTTGAGAATGTCCCATTTCGCGGCATATTCCAGTTCAAAACCCAAACGTTCAGCCACAGCCATGGAACGCTCATTATTGCTGTTAGCGTCTATCCTGAGCTTTTTCACACCGAATATTTCAAACGCATAGCGGGTCAGCGCATTGGCCCATTCCGTGACATAGCCCTTGCCCATCTCCGATGTGCGGATCCAGTAACCGATCTCCAGGAGCGGCAAATCCGTTTTATGATGAAAACCGGTGGAACCGAGCAAACGATCATGATGATCGAAGACCAGCAGCACGAAATCCTCGCGCAACATGAAATCCGCAGCTTTCTTACGCACCCAGATTTCGCTGTCTTCCACTGTTTTCATCTTATCGGCCCAACCCATCCACACGCGCAATTCCGGCAGACTTTCCTGAATGGCTTCATGCAGGGCGGCACCCATGCCCGGCTCGGGCGGCCTGATCACTAGGCGCGGTGTGCGGATCGGCATGGGGAGGTCTTTTAATATCATGTCGTTGGTCATGGCATACCTATAATCTTTTCAAGACGATAAAATCCATATCCTGCATCAGCAGGACGGCGGTAGATTCAAATTGTGCGTATGGAAAAAGTTATTTGGCCTTACGGCCAGCGGAGCCATTACGACCGGCTTTGACATGCTGACGGGCCAGTTTGCAGGACGCAAACGCGACGGCTGACAACGATGTTGCCAGAATAAGAGTCAGCAGGATTTCAAAGTCCAACATACCTGAATTGTATCAGGAGACGCCCGGTGAGTCAAAGTTTTTTTGTGCAAAGCACAAAAATGACCCGGAAACAGGCTCTAAAGCCCCGAATAACGCGGCCCTTCGCCACCTTGTGGCGGGACCCAGTTGATATTCTGGCGCGGGTCCTTGATGTCGCAGGTCTTGCAGTGAATGCAGTTCTGCGCGTTGATCTGCAGGCGCGGACCATCTTCTCCCTGGACGATTTCATAGACGGCTGCCGGGCAGTAACGGCTTTCCGGCGAGTCGTAGATCTTCAGATTCACATCCACCGCGAGTGACGGGTCTTTCAGCTGGAGATGGCATGGCTCATCTTCGGCATGGTTGGTATTGGTCAGATAGACGCTCGATAAACGATCGAATGTCAGCACGCCATCGGGTTTCGGATAGGCGATCTTCGGCATTTTCGCCGCCGGTTGCAGCGCTTTGTGATCGGCATGATGCGATAAGGTCCAGGGCGTGCGGCCACGGAATAAGGTTTCTACCGCCGCGTTCAACAAACCGAACAACAAACCGCGACGGAAACCCGGACGGATATTGCGCACCGCATACAATTCCCTGAACAGCCAGGAATTGCGGAATTTTTGTGTATAGGCGCGGCACGCCATCGTCAGGTCCGGATCGCCCTGCCATTGCGCGAAGAGCGCCTCGGCGGCCAGCATGCCTGATTTCATAGCTGCATGCGTACCTTTGATTTTCGGCACGTTGAGGAAACCGGCGGCATCGCCGATCAGCAAGGCACCCGGGATATTCAATTGCGGCAGGCCCTGCAATCCACCTTCAACAATCGCACGTGCGCCATAAGCGATACGCTTCCCGCCTTTCAATATATCGGCAATCGCCGGATGTGTTTTCCAGCGTTGCATTTCCTCGAACGGTGACATATGCGGATTCGCGTAATCGAGACCGACAACGAAACCCAGTGAGACTTTATTCGCGCCGTAATGATACATCCACGAACCGCCATAGGTCTTCATATCCATCGGCCAGCCGATTGTGTGCATCGTCAGACCGGCTTTGTGTTTGTCCGCCGGGATTTCCCAGATTTCCTTGATCCCCAGACCATAAGTTTGCGGCTTGGTGGTTAAACGCAGATTGAATCTTTTGATCAGTTGTTTGGTCAGAGAACCGTGACAACCTTCGGCCAGAATCACCTGCTTGGCATGAATCTCGACACCCGGCGTGAAACGCGCTGTGCGTTCGCCATGTTTATCGATACCCAGATCACCTGTGGCAACACCGACGACGCGGTTTTTTTCATCATACAGCAATTCAGAGGCGGCAAAGCCCGGGAAAATATCGACGCCCAGGCTTTCGGCCTGTTGTCCCAGCCATTGGCCGAATTCGCCCAGGGAAATAATGTAATTGCCATGATTGCGCATCATCGGCGGGGTCGGCAAACGCCAGGATTTTGTTTTCGTCATAAAGATGAAACGGTCATGTTTGACCGGGTCGCGCAACGGTGCTCCTTTTTCACGCCAATCGGGAATCAGTTCATTCAACGCACGCGGTTCGAGCACCGCGCCGGACATCAGATGTGCACCGATCTCGGCACCTTTTTCCAGTACGCACACGCTGATATCGGCACCGACGGATTCTTTGGCCAGTTGTTTCAGTTTGATTGCACAGCTCAGACCAGCCGGACCGCCGCCAATAATGGCGACATCGTAAGGCATTACATCACGGTCAGGGCGGAAGGCGTCCATCAATTTTTACCTTTGCTTAAAGATTGATTCTACACGGCAAAAGTCAACCAAAGATTGCCAAAATAATTTTTTTGTGGCGCTGCAACAATTTGTCTAAAGGAATTTTAGAGATATCGGCCCGTACAATGAAGTTATGAACCGTATGTTTACCGATTATACTGATAGCAGACCGAAAATTGGCTTAGCCCTGGGCAGTGGTCTGGCGCGTGGCTGGGCTCATATCGGCGTCATTCGCGCCCTTATGAAATATGGCTTCACACCGGATATTATCGCCGGCACATCCGTCGGTGCCCTGGTCGGCGGTGCTTATGCAGTGGACCGACTCGATGCGCTGGAGGATTGGGCCCGTTCGCTGAACCGCCTGAAAGTGGCCAGCTATCTCGATATCAAATTCAACCAGGGCGGCCTGATTTCCGGTCGCCGTTTTGCCAAATTGATGCGCGAGAATTTCGGCACGATCAATATTGAAGATTTGCCCCTGAAATTCGTTGCTGCAGCCGCCGATATGATCACAGGCCACGAAGTCTGGTTACGCAGTGGCGATCTGGTCGAGGGCATGAGCGCCTCATTCGCCCTGCCGGGTGTCTTCCCGCCGGTGCGCAATGGCAATAAACTTCTGGTCGATGGTGCTTTGGTAAATCCGGTGCCCGTGTCGGCCTGTCAGGCGCTGGGCGCCAATATGATTATTGCGGTCAATCTGAACGGTGATATTGTCGGCAAGGCCCGCAAATCCGGCCAGTCCGTTCCGACCGTCGCCGGTTTCGACCCGAAACTGAGCCCCGACAACACAACATCCGCCAAGCTGGCGAAACGTATTTTCAAGCGCGATGATAATTCCCCGTCCCTGTTCGGCGTGATGTTTTCATCGCTGAATATTATCCAGGACCGCCTGGCCCGTTCCCGTCTGGCCGGTGAGCCGCCGGATGTCTATATCGTCCCGCGTATCGGCCATATCGGCCTGTTGGAATTTGAAAAAGTCGATGAGGTCATCCGCGCCGGCGAACAGGCCGTCGAAGCCATGCTGCCGCAATTGCGTGATGCCTGGCAGGTCCTGTGCGTCGATAATTTCAATGATGACGGCCCACAGCC
>DASWYT010000006.1:0-3288 GCA_036404835.1 Alphaproteobacteria bacterium
TCATCCTGTTGCCCGGCAAACCATGCGCCGATATTGCGTAAGCGTTGTTGCCATTGCATCGCGATTGCAGCCGGTAAAGCCAGGCTGGTGATAATCTCATGGCTGCGTTGATGCCAGCGTTCCAGCGGGAAAGGTTTTTGCGGGCTGAGTTCTTCCAGCAATTGATGGACGACATTCCCCCAGTCCCGCGCCGCTGCTTCATTCTCCGGCGGATCGAGCGGTCTGAGACGCAAAATCTTTTTCGCATAGAGCGCATACGGGTCCTGCCGCCACAGCGCCATATCGGAAACGGACAGGCCGCGCGGGCGAGCCGCCAGTGGTGGAGCAAAACGCGGACGGTCGCCATTGCGGATCTGTTGCGGTTGATCCATGGCGCTGGCGACGGATGGCCAGAATGGATTATCGGTCAGCGATGGCAGATCATATTGTTTTAAAGTGATATCCATCTGCTGCAGCCAGCGGGCAGGGGCTAATGCCGCACCGTTTTGTGACTGGCTATAGGTAATAAAAACCTGTGGCGCATGCGCCAGCAGGTAAAAATCGAGAGCAGCCTGGCCGATGCGGCGGGCGAATGGTGTCAGGCCGAATGATTTACGCATCGGTTGCGACATGAAGGGATCATGCGGCGCTTCACGCGGCCAGATCGTCTCGTTCAGTCCGGACAGGATCATCAGATCGGCATTTTGGAAACGTGCCTCGATAGGCCCCAGAATATTCACGCGCGGATGCAACGGGAAACGCGGGCGATAAGTCTGCTGCCACAAATAGGCGCCAATGAAGTCGCGATATTGTTGGGCATTCATTATATCCGGTGCATGCGCGGCATGGGCCAGCAGATCGCGCAATGATTCCGCCGCCAGTTCGCCTTCTTCACCCGCCCAGATTTTATCCATGCCCGGGACATCATCACTGGACGCCAAAGCTTCTGCAATCTGCAGATGCAATCCCAGCCAGCCGGCCAGTGTATGTTGCGCCGTCACATAGGCGGGTTGCAGCAATGTGGTAATCTCGGCGGCCATCTGGTTTAAGATCGTATGATGATCTTCCGGCGTTCTGGCCAGACGGTCTTTGGTAATGCCGGCCAGCGCATGGATACCACCACGCCATGGCGCGCCACGCAAAATATATTTCTCGAATAATGTGACGCTGTAACGGTAATCAGATGTGTTATAACCTAATGATGCAAAGGGATGATGCAGCATCGTCAGCAAAGCCAAAGCCTGGCTGTCCGGTTGCATCATCGTGGCGGTGACATGCAGCCATGTGCCGATTTGCGTATCGCTCAAAGGACGACCGGCGGAATCGTTGACCTGGATATCCCAGCGTCCCAATTCCGCTTCAACGCGACGTGCGAGCGTGCGGTCCGGTGTAACCAGCAGGACAGATTGTTTCGGCTTTTCTAATGCCTCACGGATTTTGAGCGCGATGATCTTCGCTTCCTGTTGCGGCTGGGCGGCCACGGCCATGCTCAAACCATCCAGTGATTGCTTGGTCAATTTTGCAGGCGGCAGAGTAGCTGTACCCTGGACGGTTTGCTGCAACAACGCCGTGCGCTGGGCCGGTTTTGTATCACTGGTCAAATGCGGCCAGTCCACGACTTGCGGACGCGATACACCGATATGGCCCAATAATTCTTTCAGATAAAATTGCGGATGCGTATCGGGTAGATTATTCCATGCTTCTTCCGGTGTTGCATGGTCCAGACCGGAGAGGATGACGCTGCCCTGCGGCAGATAGGCGATTGTTTTCAGTAAATCACGCGTGGCCGGAATGGAACCGGTTGAACCGACGGCCATCACGGGATGCAGATTTTTCTGGTTGCGCAACGTCTCGGCTTTGATCTTCAGCAAACGGTTGCGACGGTCGGCCGGGTCGATCAATCTCCGTTCCGCCAGGATCAATGGCCAGTTTTTGAACAAGATACCCAGAAAATCGACGGTCAGTTGCCAATGTTCCGCCAGTTCGGCCGGAACAAGACTATCGATCTTATCCCAATCCAGATTTTCTGTATGGACATGATCGATCAGATTGGCCAATTGGGCGGCCAGGCGAAAAATCTGGGCTGGTGGTACGGTCGGACGTTGCTGTTGGATCAGGCGGCCCAGTAACATCTGGCGTTCGAGTGTGGGAATGGCGGGCGGGACATCGCGCAGATCACTGCCGAAAATATCGCCCATCATCACATCATCTTCACTGACATCGCCGATGGGCTGGATGCGTGGTAATAAACATGGCTTGCCGTTACGCACCGCCAGGAAAGCTTCGGTCAGGGTCCGGCAGGAACGGCGGTTCGGAACAAAAATTTCAAGCTGGCTGAGGGATGCGAAATCATCGCCATATTGTTTCAGAATACCATTCGCCAGTTCCATGGCAAAAGGCAGATGCGGAGGAATGGAAAAAACGCTGGCCGTGGGCTGGCTCATGCGGATTTACCACCCGTTTGGCCGCTCTGGACATGACGTTGCGCCGCCAGGAATTGCGCCTTGGTATCAATCGCCCACCAGTCGCCGTCATAAGGCAGGCCGTAAAAACGTTTTGCCTCTTGCGCCTGGGCCATCAATGTACTTAACGGGAAAGCGCCATCCGTTGCATCTTTGAACAAGCGCGGATGCACCAGACGAATCCCGCATGTGACATAGGGTGCGATGTGCTGTTCATCATTATAATGCGCCTGGCCGGTGGCTGGGTCATAGAAATAATTGCCACGGCCTTCGTAATAAGGCGCTTTATCGGTTGGGTACATCAAAGCCAGTGCATCCATTTTCGATGGATCGAAATAAGCAGCCATTCTTTCCAGGGCGGGCGATTTTTTCTCATCCCACAAAATATTGGTCTGCAGGATAAAAAAGGGTTCATGCGATAAATGCGGCAGGGCATTGACGATGGAACCACCCGTACCGAGTAGTTCTTCTTCTTCGATCACAGTCACCTGAAATGATCGGGATAATTTTGGCTTCAGCCTGTCGATATGGTCCTGGAATTGCTGGATGCGATAATAGAGGCTGATATAGACCTCGGTGATTCCGGCTTCCTGCGCATTGAGCAAAGTCCGTTCCAACAGGCTTTCTGTGCCGATCTGTAAAAGCGGTTTTGGCGTATTCTCGGTATAAGGGCGCAAACGCTTGCCGGCACCACCGGCCAGAATAAAGGCGCGTTTTGGCATGGGAATGCTCATGCGATCAATCCTCCCTGGCGTAAGATTTTGTCCCAGCGGCCGTCACCGCTGAGGGTGCAGATACGGCTGTCGCCGGGGCCATTTTCCAATGTGACATGCAATGCATCCCGTGG
>DASWYT010000007.1:0-15786 GCA_036404835.1 Alphaproteobacteria bacterium
CCCTCTTTGACCAGCCATTTGGCAATAGTTGCTTCGGTAACGGATTCACCCAGCGGTGGAACGACGATATCAACCATGATTTTATCCTGTGTTTGTTATATGGGCACAGGATAGCGGAATACGCGAAATCTTCAATACGTAGCCTGATTATTCTTCTTTTTCAGGCTCAGGCGGCGGTGGCGGGGTCAGATCCCATTGATCGATTGCAATCAACTGGTTGTTCGCCTGCATGGGGATCCGCGTCAGACCGATCCGCAGTTTGACATTGAAGGAAATCGGCAATGTCGGCGGTGTCGTGGATTTGTTATAGGTCAGAAAGACCGGAACGTCATAAATCCAGTGATACACATCCTTTAAACGACCCTTGGCCACCAGATGCGGCCTGTCGACGATCAATCCGGTCATGCTGTAATTCTGCTCGATGACCAGTTGACGGACGCCTGTCTTTTCCCACTGGATCTGGAATTGCTGCAAACCTTTCGGCACGAAATAAGGTACGATTTTCCGTATATGGCCCGGATAGGATGCAGGGCTCACCGTCATGATCGGCGCGATATTATCCCGCAGCCATTCCTCGACATCCTGGTTCGGATAAACCGGCAAACGCAACGCCACTTTCTTATCGATTGTCTGGTCATCATCAAAAACATACCGGTCATACATATCGACCCGGTCGTCATTCAGCTTCTCGCCGATCGCTTCCATGTCTTTTTTCAGATTAGCGGAAGATGGTGTGGCTTTTGGAACGGCGGCCAGCGGCGTTTGCGCCGGGGCAGACCCTGCAAACGACAACAGAGAGGCGATCAATAACAGACGGAATGAATATTTATTCATACCGTCCATTATGCCACCAAACTGCTAAAATTGCTATGCGCTGTTTTGGCGATCCAGCCGCCGCCCAGGCAACGTTCGCCTTCATAAATCACACAGGCCTGGCCCGGTGAAATACCATACTGGGACTCCAGCAAGGTCACACGGATCAGATTATTCTCATCCTGTGCAATCAAGGCCGGTGCCGGTTGCTGGCTCGACCGCAACTTAACCGTGACGCTGATCGGCTGGTCGCTCAACGGCTGGTCGCCCAGCCAGTTCATCTCCTGCACATAGATCGTGTCACGCGCCAATGCTTCGCGCGGGCCGACAATTACATCGCGCGTATCGGCTTTCAGTGCGACCACAAAAAGCGGATCGCCTTGTGTTTCCGCACCGCCGAGACCCAGGCCACGACGCTGGCCCACTGTGTAATGAATAATGCCTTCATGCTGACCCAGCACCCGACCATCAATATGCACGATATTGCCAGGATCGATGGCCTGCGGACGTAATTTTTGCACGATGCGCGCATAGTCGCCATCGGGCACGAAACAGATATCCTGACTGTCCGGCTTATCCGCAACAATCAGGCCATATTCCGTCGCCAGGGCACGTGTATCGGCTTTGCTCATGTCTCCTAATGGAAAACGGAGGAAGTCCAGTTGTTCCTGCGTTGTCGCGAACAGGAAATAGCTTTGGTCTTTCGCCAGTTCGCGGCCGCGATAGAGTTTCGCCTTGCCCGAACCGTTGACATCGCGCTTGACGTAATGGCCGGTGGCCAGCACGTCCGCATCCAGATCTTTCGCAGTACGCAGCAGATCGGCGAATTTGACATTCTGGTTGCAGCGCACGCATGGGATCGGCGTCTCACCACGCAGATAGGAATCCGCGAAATCCTCAATCACTTTTTCCCTGAACAGGGACTCATAGTTCAGCACGTAATGCGGGAAGCCGTAACGGTCGGCGACCATCTTCGCATCGTAAATATCCTGGCCGGCGCAACATGCGCCTTTCTTGCCCGCAAAGGCACCATGATCATAAAGCTGCAAGGTGATGCCCACGACATCATAACCGGCCTTGTATAACATCACGGCCGCCACGGATGAATCCACCCCGCCCGACATCGCGACGACGACGCGGGTTTTTTCAACGGGCTTGGCGATGCCCAGAGGATTCAAAGCGGTGCTCATGTCTTATATATAAGTCGATCAGATAAATTGGTTAGATCTTCGGCAGTTTGACGGTCAGGCCATCCAGCTCTTCGGTCATTTTGCACTGGCAACCCAGGCGGGAGGTCGGTGTCAGGTTGAACGCCAGGTCCAGCATGTCTTCTTCAGCTTCGGTCGGCTCCGGCAATTTATCGGCCCAATCCGGATCGACGACAACATGGCATGTCGCACAGGCCAGCGAACCGCCACAGGCCCCTTCGAGATCAATATCATGATCATGCGCGATGCGCAGCAGGCTGGCGCCCACCGGGGCATCAATCTCAATAGCCGCACCGTTGCGGTCGATAAATACTACTTTCGGCATAAGCAAGCCCAGCGTCAAAATTAACGAAACATAAAGATCATGCTTTATAGGGCTTTCGGCGGGATTTTGCCAACAATTTTTGCACTTATTCGGCTTCGGCCTTGTGCTGAGGGAACATGGGCAGGCGCCAATTGTAAATTAAGGCCCCCAAACGACAGGCTAAAGTAACCCCAAACCCGGCGACCAGGGCCGTTTCGGCCTGATACGGCCAGATCAAGGCAAAGGTCAGGGCTCCCAGCACCGAGGCCGTGGCATAAAAACGGATCCGCGAGAGGACCAGCGGGATCTTGTTAGCCAGCACATCACGCAACAACCCGCCGCCAATCCCGGTCATGACACCCATGATCACCGGAATAACCAGACCTGGATGCAGCATCATGGCTTTGTGGGCACCGATCACTGTAAAGAGCGCCAGTCCCAGCGCATCGAGCCATTGGATGACTTTATTGATCTGGGCCGGCAGAACGCGCTGGCCTCTATATAATAAGAGTAACGCGACACCAAACCCGGCCACGCAGGCCCAGAGCGGCCGGTTATCAACAGTCCAGAAGACCGGCATATCCAGGATCAGGTCGCGCATCGTCCCGCCGCCGATCCCTGTCACCATCGCCAGAACGAAACCGCCAAACATATCCATACGGCGCTGGCCGGCGACAAGCGCACCGGTCGCAGCAAAGGCCATAATCCCGACAGAGTCAAAAAATTCAATCAGATGATGTAAGTCCATGACGACACCTTTTGCGAAATACGGCTATTTGTTAATCTATCTACAAGAAAGATTAAATTTTAAATAATTTTTACTTGACAAATCCCTAACCATTTGTTAAGTTATAAATATAAGATGAATATTTCGGGAGGCATACAATGAATAATGCATCTGCACTTCGTTATCTCGAAGCCAAAGGCTGGGAAGTCGTCGAACAGGAATGGTTCCGCCTGAACGGTCTTTATGAAGAGCCGGTTTGTATCGATACGGCCTATGAACTGCAAAAAATGATCGACCAATACCGCCAGGCTGCCTGATCTTTGCCCACGACAGAAACAAATCACTCCTTGCAGATTTAAAGACTAAGTCCTTGCGAAGATTACTAAAAAAGAGTGCCTTATGGCACTCTTTTTTGTTGTTCGCTCCATTTTGGCACAGTGATTGCATTTACCACCCTGTTAGGTCTCAACCCTCACAGGAGAAAAACAATGGCCTTGAATTCTGTACACACTAACACTGCGGCGATTATCGCCCTCCAGGGACTCAACCGCACCAATAAAGCATTGGCGGATTCCCAGAAAATGGTCAGCACCGGCTATCGTATCAATGATGCGGAAGACGACAGTGCTGGTTTTGCGATTGCCCAAGGCTTGCGCGGCGATGTTCGCGGCTATCAGGCCATTGGCGAACAGCTTTCAAAAGCAAAAGGTAATTTGAGCGTTGCCAGTGAAGCGGCTCGCAGCATTTCCGATGCAATGGCCGATGTCCGTGCCGTTCTGACGAAACTGGCTGACGATAACGTGACTGGCGACCAGCGTCTGCAATATGAAGCCGACTACACCAACCTGCGTAACGACATTGAGCGTTTCATGGGCATGGCTGAGTTCAACGGCACTAACCTGCTGACCGATAACTCCAGCGTCAACGTCATTTCCGACCTGAGCGGTGGTTCTATTAGCATCACCGGTCACGATATGACGACCGATGTTTACAACCTGCTGACAGATGTCGCAGATGCCGATGCAGCCCGCACACTGCTGGCTGGTGACTTCCAGGATGCCATGAGCGCAACCGGTCTGATCATGGGTCAACTGGGTGCCGACAGCCGTACACTGGATAATCAGCTGGAATTCATTCAGTTGCTGTCAGATGCAACGGAAGAAGGTTTAGGCGCGATTGTTGATGCCGACCTGGCCAAGGAATCTGCAACATTGCAGTCCCTGCAGGTCAAGCAACAGCTCGCTACGCAGACTTTGTCGATTGCCAACGAATCGCCACAGATCCTGCTCAGCCTGTTCCGTAGCTAATCCTGAACAATCACGGTTCATCTTATACATCATAAAGAAGAACAGCTATGACCACAGACGCCATTAACGCAGCACTATCAGGTTTAAGAGTCACACAACAGGCTCTTGATCTGACTGCGGTCAATGTGGCGAACGCCCAGACCGAAGGCTATACGCGGAAAATTTTGCCGCAGGACAGTTTAGTCATCGGCAATCGCGGCGTCGGGGTTAGAGCGGGTGAGATACAGCGTTATGTTGATCAATCGCTGTTACGGGATTACCGCACGCAAATAGGGGTTGAGACTGGTTTGAGTGTCCGAGAATCCTACCTGTCCCGCATCCAATCGTTCCATGGCAGTTCAGATAAAGAATCCAGCCTGGCCAGTCGTTTAAACGCGCTGGCCAGCTCTTTCACAACATTGTCAGCTGACCCTGACAATGCAACGGCTCAACAGGCTGCGGTCGACAAGGCTGTCAACCTGGCTGCTACTATCAATAAATATGCCGACTTCCTCGTGCAATTGCGGACCGAAACGCAAAATGCGCTGAGCACCGAAGTCAACAACGTGAATTTGCAATTGAAAACCATTGCTGATTTCAACAAACGTATCGAACAGCTGAAATTCGTCGGCAGCTCCAGCGCCTCGCTGGAAGATTTGCGCGATGTGGCAATCAAGAAACTCAGCGAACTGATAGACGTATCCTATTTCGAAGACGGCAATGGCATGCTGGTCGTTCAGACCCGTAACGGTCAGGTCCTGGCTGATGGTGAAGCCCATCCGCTGACCTTCGTCGATGGCAACATGACCTATGCCGCCTCTTATCCTGACAGTTTATCCGGTGTGACGGTTGCGGCCGGCACAATAGGTGCACTTGATCTCACCGCCACCACAGCCGGTGGCAAGATCGGTGCCCTGCTCAGCCTGCGTGACCAGGAATTACCGACTTATATTGCCCAGATCGATGAGCTGGCTCACAAGATTGCCATGCGTTTCGATGCACAGGGCGTTCGCCTGTTCACAGACCAGACAGGAACGGTTCCACCAGATTCTCCAAGCATGTATCTGGGCTTTGCGCAGAATATGCGCGTCAACCAGGCCGTTCTGGCCGATCCGTCACGCCTGCAGCAAGGCACAAGCGGCCCGGCGATCGATGCGGGTTCCAGTGCCGTTCTCGACAAGATTATTTCTTTCACATTCGGCAAGTCACAGGATGCCAGCGGTACGCCACATCCGGCTTTCAATCTGTCCGGCACAGGTCCTGGCGGCACAGTAAGCTTTACCGGCCTGATCGGTTCGAACGCATCACTGGATGAATTTGCCCGTGCCATGCTGGGCAGCCAGGCAGAGCAACATTCCCTCACCAACAGCCAACTGACTACTGAAAAAGCCTATACACAGGAAGTTCAGAAACGCCTGCTCGATGGTTCCACCGTCAGCACCGATGAGGAAATGGCAACACTGATCGAACTGCAAAAACATTACACGGCTTCGGCCAAAGTTATCAATGCGTTGGATGAACTCTTTAGAGATCTTCTAAACGCCTTTTAAGGGAGTAAGCCATGAGCATTTCCACCGTTGGTTCGCAGCTTAGCAATTTGTACATCCTGCAGATGTTGCGTCAGCAACTGAACCAGACACAGGAACGTATTTCGACCGGCAAAAAAGGCACGATGCTCAGTGATCTGGGCGGTTCCGGTGCCACCAATGCTTTGGCCTATCGCAACAGCCAGACTATGCTGGAGACCTATATTACCAATCTGAACACTGTCAAAGCCCGCGTGACCGTCATGGATAAAGCGATGGGTAGCATGACCGATACGGTACGTGACGTTCTGTCCACCCTGCGCAGCCAGGTTCAGGATGGTGCGCCTTATGATGAAATTACCCGCGACCAGGCACAAAATGCCCTGCAGGATGTTGTCAGCAAGCTGAATGTGAAACTGGGTGACCGTTTCCTCTTTTCCGGCAGTGACATTGAAAACGCCCCCATGTCCGATCAATCGCTGCTGAATAGCAATGTCTCCAGCGCCATCAGCGCATTGATGAGCGGCACATTCGACAAAGATGACGCCACCAATGCCCTGCGTGGTATTGCCGGTGCCGATTTAGGTTACAGTGCCGGTTCCCTCGCCGCGGAAACAGTGAGCTTCCGCGCCGATGATGGCCGCGATGTTGATTACACAACCATGGCGCACCGTGCCGGCTTCAGCGATGTTCTGCGTGGCCTGGCGGTAATTTCCAATCTGCCCACGCCGACCAACGAAGCTGAAACAGAGAAATACTGGACATTGGTCAACAGTGCGATCGACATGCTCGATCAGGGTGCCCGCCAGATCGATAATTATCAAGGCGCTCTGGGTAGCAAAGCCAATACGATCACCACCTTGTTGGAATCCCATCAAGACGATGCCCTGACCCTGGAAAACTTTATCGGTGATGTCGAGGATATCGATACGGCCGAAGCCGCCACACGCCTGGAAACGCTGAAAGCCCAGCTGCAGATTTCCTATAACGTGACCGCTTCCCTGCAAGATCTCAGCCTCGCGAACTTCATATAAAACCAGGCAATAGCCTTTCCCCGCTATTTTAATCCTTGTAAACCCGTGCTTGTCAAAGTACGGGTTCGCTGTATGATGGGGGCAGTTTCCGCTATTGAAGTCATCTTATGGAACAGCTCAATTATCTGCGTTACCTCCTCGCCTTTGCCATCGTCATGGGCCTGATCTGCCTGATGGGCTGGGCCGGTAAAAAATTCGGCTGGGCACAGCTGGGCATCAAAATGGCCAGCCCGCAACATAAACGCCTGCAAGTCATAGCGATGCAATCCATCGACACGCGTAACCGTCTGGTCCTGATCCGCCGCGATGACACAGAACATCTGCTGGCCGTCGGACCGGAACAGATCACGGTGATTGAAACCAACATCACGCCGCCTCCATCCACTGTTTCGACCCAAGAGACAAAAGCATGAAAAGCCGTCGCCTGTATCTGCGCCCTGTATTTTGGATCAGCCTGTTCTGTGTGGTTGCCGCCGGATTGTTCTTTGGCACCCATGAAGCGTTTGCCCAAAGCATCAATTTGAATCTCGGCGGAAGTGGTGCCGAAGGTGAAGGCGGCGGCAGTATGACCGGCCGTGTCGTCCAGATTGTCGCCCTGCTCACCGTATTATCCCTGGCACCGGGCATTTTGATGATGATGACGTGCTTTACGCGTATCGTCATCGTCTTTTCATTCCTGCGTTCCGCCATTGGCATTCAACAAACCCCACCGAACCAGGTACTGATTTCCCTGGCGATGTTCCTGACATTATTCATCATGATGCCGACCTTCCAAAGTGCTTATCGCGAAGGGATCCAGCCCCTGATGAGCGGTCAGATGGATGAGATGGAAGCGATGGGCAAGTCCGTGGCGCCGTTCAAGACATTCATGCTGAAACACACACGTGAAAAAGATCTGGCCCTGTTTGCCGAAGCCAATAAAACGCCGAAACTGGAAAAGATCGAAGATGCGCCGATGCAAATCGTCATTCCGGCTTTCATGATCTCAGAAATGCGCCGTGCCTTTGAGATCGGCTTCCTGCTCTTCCTGCCCTTCCTGATCATCGATATGGTCGTGGCTGCCGTTTTGATGTCGATGGGTATGATGATGCTGCCGCCATCAATGATCTCCTTACCGTTCAAGATCATCTTCTTCGTTCTGGTCGATGGCTGGTATCTGATTACAGGCAGCCTGATCCAGAGTTACGGTCTGGGCGCCAACTGATCAGAAGTTTTTCAGGAAGTTTTCGAATAATTCGACCTGGGCAACCTGCGTCTTGATCGTATCCAGATCGCTCAGGGATGTATCACCCGCTGCCTGTGTCATGACGTTGAAGGCTTTCGCCTGGGGCGCATCCTTCATCAGGTCACCATATTGTGCAGCCATCTGGGCCAGGCCCAATTCATCATTCTGCAGGGCTTTGACAATCGCCAGGCGCATGATCAGGTCAACATAGACCTTGTTCTGCGTACTCATATCCGTCACATTATCGATCAATTCCTGCAGATCAGCAGCCGTATCACCCCATTGCTGCTGGCGCCAATGCAGATCGGCACGCAGGCTCAGCCCTTCGGGAATAGTCGGGTTGTCCAGCAATTGCAGAGCCTTATCGATTTGCTGGTTATCAGCCAGGGCACGAATGCGCAGCAACTGACGACGATCAGCCATTTCCGGCGGGACAGAGTCATTTTCACTTTCATCCAATGCCTTCAGCGCGCCTGCCGGGTTACGGGCAATCAAACGGATAGCCGCCAGTTTGGTTCCCATCGACACGGCATCATCGCCCGTCGCATGATGGCGGAATTGTTCCTGGAGCAATTTATCGGCCTGGTCGACCAGATCGACTTTCAGCAATTGGTCCACTAAACGCAATGTCGCTTTCTGGCCAGCTTCGCCTTCGGGCATCAATTTCTTGAAACGTTCATAGACGGCCAAGATCTGGAGCGTGTTGAGCTTGTCGGTCTTGCCTTCGACAAACATCTGGTTGAATGTGCCTTGCAGTTCCTTGCGCAAGGCGGCCATGTCATTGTCATTCGTCGAACGGGCAATGGCTTCCTGCCACAACGTCATGGCCTGCATCGGCTGGCTGTCATCCAGGTAAAGCTGACCAAGCTGACGCAATAACATGACTTCCTGACGGTCACCGCGCCAGGCGAAACGCAATTTCTCAAGACGGTCAAGGGCTTCCGGACGGCTCAGGGCACCGTCTTTCAATCCATCAGGCACCAGGATCAGTTCCGCTTTAACCCGATAATAATGGTCATTGCTGCGGGCAATCTGATCGAGCATCAGGATGGCCTGATCCGGGTCCTTGGCATGCATGATCATCGCCTCGGCATAATTTTTTGCAGCCTGTTGCGATTTACTCAGTTTTGCATCGCCCAGCTGTCTGATGAAATTGGTTGCTTCGGGCATATGTTTTGTTTCAATCGCGCTTTCAATCGCCGCCAGTAATAAGCGTGTACGCAACTGGACCGGGTAATTGCGGAAACCATCGACCACATTCTTAAAGGTCAGATAGGCTTTTTCCCAGTTCTTATCCAAGGCCTGGGCATAGGCCTGCCACAACATGGCCAGAGGAGCATCACGTACCTCCGGATCTTTCAATATATCCAGCGCACGTTGAGCCTGGCCGGAGACGGCATAGGTCATCCCTTTGAGCGCAATAAAATCTGGTGTCTTTTTTAAATTCGGCAGCGATTCTTCAGCTATTTGCAGTGCGCCTTCCGCTTCCGGGCCGAACCCCTGACCCAGATAAAGACGCGCCAGATCAAGCGCACGCAACGCACGGTTAGCGGGCAGTTTTTCTTTGCTGATCAATTGCTCCAGTTTTTGACGCTGTGGTTCGAAATCAACCGTCTTGCTCATTTTCAATTGTTGCAGGAATCCTTCATCACGCAAATTAAGCTTGAAGAGCTTTTCCTGGCCGGGTTGTTGTTCCGCCTTGAAACGGTCACTTTCATCAGATAACAACATGCCGTTATTATCGCTGATCAGGAACTGATTACCTTTGGCGACAACATTGAGCGTATCCTGCGCCGGCATGAACAAGCCACCCAGGATCGTCGGTGCTGTGCTGACGCTGTTCATGCGCTGTGCGGTTTCAATACGCAGTAAAGGAGAAAGAACCGGTACGACCCAGATCTTGTCGCCCAATGTCTTGTCTTCGAATGGCAGGATTTGTGTCGGCTGGTCCGGATCAACCGTCAGTGTCTGGCTGCTGCCCAACGCCTTCAATGTCAGCGTGCCTGAAACCGGTGTTTCCCGTTTGGCATTGTCGAACCAGATTTCCCAATTCAGACCTTCCTGTCTGACGGTGATTTGCTCGTCGGAGGTAATGGCAGATGGCAGATCAAAGATAAAGGCCGTACCGCTTTTCGTCTGGATCTGCGTGGCATTCTCGAATGATTTCGTCAACTCGCCCTTGACCTGTGGCACTGCATTCTTCGCCACCGGCGATAAGACGATCCATAAACGGCCCGAACGGGTGAAGACCGCCATCTTGCTGTGTTCCAGCAAACGAAAACGAATGACGGTTCCACGGTCGTCTGCCGCCTGTGATTCTTTTATCTCTTTATCGGCATTATCGTCTGTGGCCGCGTCGGCTTTTGCCTTGGCCGCCTGTTCCGCCGCCGCTTTTTGCGCCGCTGCGGCAATGTCCATTTGTTGGGCCAGGGTTGGAATATTCGGCATGATTTGCGCCTGTTGCGGCCCTGCCGTCTTGTTCGGATCAGGCGCCGGACCGGCTGCTTCTTTCGGCAGAACAGCGCTGGCCGGTTTTTCTTCCGGTACTTTTTCCGGTTCCGTGACAGCGGCAGCCGGTTTTTGCTCTTCCGGTTTTTGATCAAAGGTAGGCTTGTCTTTGCTCATCAATAAGACATCGAAAGCCACTTTGCGGCCGGACCAAAAGGCCTGGACACGCGACTGTTGCGGAATGGAAAAGCGCAACAACAAACCCTGTGCATTATTCTCTGAAGTCAGATCGCGGATATAAGGAGGATTGGTCGCCTTGAAACTGCCTAAAGCCAGATTGGCACTATGATCGAACTGGATACTGACCTGGCCGGCGGCCTGGTCCATCGTGTATTTTACCGGGATCGTCCAGTCCAGAACGATGCGGTTGAAACGGTCATGCACACCGGCCCGAACCGGTACAGTGACCTCAGCGGCCAGAGACGGCTGGGCTAAAAGGATAAATCCTAATGCGCTCAGCACAATGCGGAAACGATTGGTCATGGGGCCGTTGGGGCTATAGGGTCTTTTTCAGGCAGGGCTTTCTGGGCCGCGATCTTGGAGGAAATATCACGCGCCTTGGCCGGATCCATCGCGGCCAGGATTGGCGCGCTCTTACGTTCCGACATGGTACCGATAATCTTCAACAAAATATCGCCTTCCATATCATTGAAGATATTAGCCGCATCTTTCGGCTTCATCGATTCATAGATACGGACCAGTTGCTTGGTGCTTTGGCTGGCAGCCTGCTGTTGCTGGCCCAGCAGTTTTTCCATTTCGCCTTTCAAGGCATTCAGTTCGGCGACTTTCTGCTCGACCTTTTTCTCGGCCGCTTGCAATAATTTATCACGCTGCTCCAGGTCGCGTTCGCGTTGATCCAGCTGTTTCCGGCGCTCGCTCAAAGATTGCAGGACGCTCAGTTCCTCATCGGAGAATTGTGGTGCAAACGGATCGTAATTTTCTTTCAGCACCTTATCTTTCGTGGAATCTTTGACGACGGTTTTCTCATCTGCTTTGGCCGCATCCGTCTTTTCCACCGCCGGTGCATCCGCTGGTTCATCCTTGGCGGTTTTTTCCTGGGCTTGCGCCTCGGACATATAATGGTCGCCCTGACCGCCGGTAATGGCTTCGACCATAATGTCGCCGATCCGGATGGTCAGCGTCACCAGCAACAGACAGAACAGGATTGGAAAAATACGTGGCATTGTTATGCGCCTGACTTGTGACGTTGCAGGGCGGCCGCCAGATCTTTTTCAGCTTTGCTGGCCGGGGCTTTCGGAGTTTCAATTTTCGGCTTGGCGGGCGCAGCAGCCGGGGCTGGTGCCGCCGATGCTTTGGCCGTCAGGCGTTGTGCCAGATGATCGGCCGAGTGATTGATGAATTTCAGTTCCTCGATCAAATTCTGGGCGCCGTCCATTTGTTTTTGCAACAGGCGTGTCTTATCATCGGCCAGGCGTTTCATGCCCTGGATCGTTTCATCAGCCTTGCCGATGGCCAGGGTCATTTCCTTGAGGACCTGCTGCAGTTCCGTTTTGCCTTCGCGGATGGTTTTCATCGCACCGGCCACGATACGCATATAATAAATCGCCGCCATCAGGAACATGATGACCAGGGCGTCCAGAGCGACCATGATTTGCGGGTTCATCGCTTAACCTTCCTGCTCGGCATCGATCTCGTCTTCGAGACGGATGGCGATATTATGATCGCGCCGTCCCATCCGGCCCGTAAAGAGCGGACGTAAACCACAGCGCACTTCAACCGTATCCTCTGCGCGGGTGTCGAACATGATCGTGCTGCCGATTTTCCATTGGACCACATCACGCAAGGACATGGTTTTTTCCTCAAGCACGGCCTGAATCTCGACATCGGTCTTATAGAGTTCCTTACTTAAGTGAGTCTCCCAAATAGAGTCACGGCCGAATTTCTCACCCATGAACATCTGCAACAGCACTTCACGGATCGGTTCCAGCGTCGCGTAAGGCAACAGGATCTCCATGACACCGCCACGGTCTTCCATATCGATACGCAGCTTGATCAGAACGGCGGCGTTGTTGGACTGGGTAATGGCGGCAAAGCGCGGGTTGGTTTCCAGACGCTCGAAACGGAAGGTGACCGGTGATAACGGGTCAAAAGCGGTCGACATATCCGTCAGGGCAACCTGCAACATGCGTTCCATCAAATTACATTCAATTGTCGTATACGGACGGCCCTCGATACGCAAGGCGGTGGAACCGCGACGGCCACCGAGCAGAACGTCAACCATCGAATAGATCAGGGCACTGTCGCAAACGATCAAACCCTGGTTATCCCATTCTTCGGCCTTGATAATGGACAGCATGGCCGGCAGCGGGACTGAGTTCAGGTAATCGCCGAAACGGACCGACGTAATATCATCGATACTGGCCTCGACATTATCAGAGGTCAGGTTACGCAGGCTGGTCGAGAGCAAACGCCCCATCCGGTCAAACACCACGTCCAGCATCGGCAGGCGTTCGTAATTGACCAGCGCGTTGTTCGCCAGCAGCATGATGCCGGACGTCGCCCGGCCTTTGGAATTATCTTCACCAAATCCCAACAGGGAGTCGATCTCATCCTGATTGAGAATACGTTGAGATTGATCCTCTGCACCATCCAGAGGCGATGTATCAGCACTATCCAGTTGAGCGGTCATCTCGGCACTCATTATTGCACCAGAACTTCCTCGAATAAGACGTCTTTGATGTTTAAACCGTTTGTGGCGCTGCGGACACGATCCAGCAACTCCTGGCGCAAACGATAAATCCCGGCGGAACCGCGCAAATCATCGATGCGCAATTCGCGTAAATAAGTCTGGAAATGGTCCATGACGCGTGGAAGAACGGCTTCGACGACTTTCTCATCAGCCGCTTTGTTCAGTTCCAGCGTAATGCTCAATTTCAAAAAGCGTTGCTTGCCATTATCACCGGTCAGATTGACGATCATGTCCGGCAGTTCATAGAAATGAGACGGACCGGATTCCTCGGCTGAATCCTCTTCGCCTTCTTTAGCTTCCCCTTTAGGGGCTTTGTCTGCCGCCGCATGTTTCATGCCTGGCAACATGCCACCTGCATATAAACCACCAGCAACGGCCAGCAGCAGCAACGGGATGGCAATAATAATAATGAACTTCTTCTTTGATGACGATTTGCCGATTTCGTCAACAGGTGGCATAGCGCCATCAGTCTCAGGGTGTTTTGCGTCGGACATGTTATCCCTAGATATTAGAGTACTTAGTTAGACTCTAACGCTTAATCCTTAACAAATTATTCCAGCCGCTTTTAAAATATTGCTTATACTAGGCAATTTTTGCCGCCCTTTTCCACATGGCCGTTATTAAGAATTGGCACGGCTCTTGCAATACCTCTCTGTGAGCGAAGGCTCAACGCTGCATTCATGGAGAAGTATAATGGAAAATGCCGGTTATATTGGATTGTCATACCAGCTCGCGCTCCAGCGCAAGATGGATATGGTCTCCAACAACATCGCCAACATGGACACGACGGGATTCAAATCCCAGCATATGCGTTTCAAAGAACACGTATCTGCCCGCGACGCTGCCCAGCCGATTTCCATGGTCTCCGACATGGGTGCCTATAAGAATTTTAATGGTGGAACGATCATATCAACGGAAAACCCACTGGATATCGCCCTGCTCGGGAATGGCTTCCTGCAGGTCCGCAGCCCGGATGGCGGTGACATGGTGACACGTAACGGCCGCATGCTGATCAATTCCAACAACCAACTGGCGACCGCAGATGGTTCCCTGGTTCTGGGCCGTGGCGGCCAGCCAATTACCCTGCCCGATGGTGAAACCAGTATCCGCATTACCCCGGATGGCATGATTTCAGGCAAACAGGGCCAGATCGGTGAATTGGGGATTGTTTCCTTCCAAGACCCGCAATCGCTGCAACCGGTCGGTGACAATATGTTCACCGGCGGCGGTGGTCCTTTGCCAGACACGACCACCCGCATCCAGCAAGGTGCACTGGAGGGGTCGAACGTCAACCCTATTCTCGAAATGACGGACATGATGACCGTGCAGCGCAATTACCAGTCCGTGGCACGGATGTTGCAAACTGATCATGACCGTCAACGCGATGCTATCCGCAAACTTGCGACAACTAACTAATAAATATTCGTTTTAAGGAGTTACACCATGCGTTCTTTATCCGTCGGAGCCACCGGCATGTACGCCCAGCAGATGAATGTCGAAGTCATCGCCAACAACATCGCCAACATGGGCACAAGCGGTTACAAGCGCCAACGCGCTGAATTCCAGGATTTGATGTACCAGAACATCCGTATGCCCGGTGCACAATCCGCCTCGACCGGCGAGATCATGCCAAGCGGCCTGCAGCTGGGTTCCGGTGTAAAAGTTGACTCCGTCACCCGCATGCATACGCAAGGCACGATGGAAGTGACTGATAACAGCCTCGACGTTGCCGTCAATGGTAACGGTTACTTCCCTGTCCAGCTGCCAAGCGGTGAAACGGCCTATACACGCGCCGGGACACTCAAAATGAACCAGGACGGCCTTATGATTACTAATGAAGGCTATCAGCTCAATCCGGGCATCACCATCCCGCCGGATGCAACCGACATCACCATCAACAAGAACGGTGAAGTCTGGGTCAAACTCGGTAGCCAGATGGATCTGCAAAATGTTGGCCAGATCGAACTGACCCGTTTTGCCAACGATGCCGGTCTGGAAGCCCGCGGCGATAATCTGTTCATGGAAACCCCTGCGTCGGGTACGGCCGTGACCGGTATCGCCGGCGAAGAAAACTTCGGCACGATCGAACAGGGCGTTTTAGAATTATCCAACGTCAATATCGTGAGCGAGATCACCAAAATGATCACCGCCCAGCGCGCCTATGAAATGAATTCGAAGGTTATTCAGTCCAGCGACGACATGATGAGCACGCTGACGAATATCCGCTAATGATAACAATTTGCATTGAGGAGAAGACAATGCGCCGTTACATCTCGATCCTGATGACCCTGTCCAGTCTGGCGGCAACGCCGGTTCTGGCTGGCGACCTGACGGTCAACAAACATATCCTGCTGCAAAAGGATGTGCTGACGGTCGGTGATATTTTCAACGGCCTGAGCGCAAACGGTGCGCATGTGCTGGCCCCTGCTCCCCAACTGGGCAAGG
>DASWYT010000008.1:0-14708 GCA_036404835.1 Alphaproteobacteria bacterium
TCTGTTCCAGAAAACATTACAGCCGGTTGTCGGATCGCTTCATGAATGTCTGGACAAGGCCAACGTAACACCAGACCAGATCGGTACCCTGATCCTGACGGGCGGTTCGACAGCGCTGCCATTTTTCCAGCAGGTCTGGCAGGAGCTTTTCCCACATGCACAACTGCAACAGGATGATAAATTGGGAAGTGTCGGTTTAGGACTTTGTCTTTGACGAAACGCTATGGGATTTAACGGCCTTGCCGATATGTTGTTTCTTGTTGATCTTGCCGCCGAATGCATCCGCAATCCGTGTTTCGAACATAAACGCATCCGCATCGATCCGCAGCACCGCATTGATCACGCGCTTCACCTCAAGACGTGTGACGATGGTTTGCAGGATGACACGTTTATCGCCTTCCCATTCACCGCTGCCGCCATAACCGCTCAAGCCATTATAAATCGTAACACCGTAACCCAGTATTTGCGTCAGGACTTTTTGTACCTTGGCCGGTTTTTCACTGACGATGGTGATCGCTGTATATTCCTCGACACCGTTCAGGACAAACTCAACCGTCCGCGCCGCGGTCAGATAGGTGATCATCGCATACATCGCCGTTTCAACGCCTTCAACATAGGCGGCGACGGAAAAGATAATGACGTTGATGCCAAAAATAACACCGCCCACGGTCATCGGCGTGATGCGGCTTAAGTAAATCGCCAGAACTTCTGTGCCGTCGATCACGGCATTGCCATGAATGGCCAGGCCAATCCCCAGACCCAGGAAGAAACCGCCGAACAACGCGACCAGAAACGCATCTTTCGTCACATGCGGCATCGGCAGGAAAATCAGGCACAAGGCCAGGCCGATAATCGCCAGCATGGTTCGCAGGGCAAAGTATTTGGAAATCGTCTTCATGCCGATCGCAATGAACGGGATATTGATCACCATGATCAGGAACGGCAGAGGCAGGCCGGTCGTCGCACGCAGCAACAGGGCGATACCGTTAACGCCACCATCAAGAAAATGGTTCGGCAGCAAAAAGCCCTTCAGGCCCAGACAGGCGCTCAAAATACCGGCGGTGATGTAAAGCGTCTCTTTGACGCGGGTGGTCCAGTATTCCGTATCTTGCATTTTCTTTATCCGTTCTTGCCTGCCTTATGCTGCTTATCAGTCATGGGCTTTCAATTCAATGGTCTTTCCCGCCACGAATGATCCTTCACCATTATTATATTTCAAAATTAACTCTTTAAATCGCATTTTTTAAATTGACTCCGCTCTTAGAAATAACTATTATTACTTATACATAACCGGAGATTCTTCATGACCAACCCACTTAAACAAGCTTATAAAGAAACTGTCTCACTGATTAAATGTATCCCTTTCATCACGCAGGAACAACGAAACCAAAAAACTGCTCGTGAAAAGGAATTATACAAAGATCTCAAAGGCATTTGCGGCATTAGCATGCAAGAAAAAGCACAGGCTTATAATAATCAAAATACACTGGGCTAATCTCTTTAGCCTTTGCAATTTATGACAATATACCAAATTGTCTTTCAGGGCCCCCTTCGGGGCCCTTTTATTGCTTGCTTTGGCATATCTTAAATGTTAAAAAATCATTAACCTAAATAGTAGTTTGAATAGATTTGGAGAGCCCCCTCATGGCCATGCAGTTTTCGGTAGATCGCGCCGCTTTCTTGAAAGCTTTGTCACATGTTCAGAGTGTCGTCGAAAAACGCACCACGATCCCCATTCTGGCCAACGTTCTGCTGGTGACCGAAAATAACCAGGTCTCCCTGGCCGCCACCGATATGGACATGGAAATGCTGGATGTCATCCCGGCCTCCGTCGGCGAAACCGGCTCCACCACCGTTCCGGTTCATATGCTGTATGATATCGTCCGTAAATTGCCGGATGATGCGACGCTGCATATCCAGGTCAATGAAGCAGGCACCAGCCTGACCATCAATGCCGGCCGTTCGAACTTCAAGCTCGGCTGTCTGCCGCGTGATGATTTTCCTGAAATGAACACGCACAAAGCGTCCCATAAATTCATCCTGCCAGCCAGCCAGCTGCGCACAATGATTGACCGCACGCGTTTTGCGATGTCGAACGAAGAGACACGTTACTACTTGAACGGTATCTATCTGCACCCGACCGTCAGCGATGGTGAGTCCGTCCTGCGTGCCGTTGCCACAGACGGTCACCGTCTGGCGCGTTACCAGGTTGCCCTGCCAAATGGCGCGGACAATATGCCAGGCGTCATCATTCCAAAGAAAACGATCCAGGAACTGCGTCGCCTGCTCGATGAAGCCGGTGAAGATATCCGCGTTGAATTGTCCGAGAAAATGGTGCGTTTCGCATTCGATCACGTTATCTTTACCAGCAAGGTCATTGACGGCACCTATCCGGATTACGAACGTGTTATCCCGCAAGGCCTGGACAAGACTGTTATCCTGGACACAAAGAGCTTTACCAAAGCCGTCGACCGCGTGGCTACACTGGCCGCCGAGAAAACACGCGCTGTCAAGCTGACGATCAAGGATAAAGTTCTGTTACTGTCCGCCAGCAATTCCGAAAGCGGTTCCGCGACGGAAGAATGCGAAGTCGTTTATGACGGGTTGGAATCAGTCGATATCGGCTTTAACGCCCGTTATCTGCTGGATGTCACACAGATCATCGACAGCGAAGCACGACTGGCCCTGACCGACAGTGCCAGTCCGGCGATCCTGCAGGATAATAACGATCCAGCCGGTCTCTTCGTCCTGATGCCGATGCGCGTTTGATTGATTTTAAAAGAATTAGAAAAAAGCCTCGCAATAGCGGGGCTTTTTTATTGCTTGGTCCAAAGCGCTTCTTTGATCCCTTTGACCATCTCGTCATGCGCCGCCTGTTCATCGTCTGACAGGGGAAATTCGCGGGCAGGCCAGTTTTTCATTTCGATAAATGTGCCCGCAGGCGCGTTTTTATCATGACTCAATTGCTGTTTCTTTTCCAGCGTCAGGCCCGGTTGCGCGCCGCCGACCAGTTCCAGATAAACTTCTGCCAATAACAAAGAGTCGAGCAGGGCACCGTGATAGGTACGGGTGGAATTATCAACATTGAAACGTTTGCACAATGCATCGAGAGAGTTCGGCGCACCCGGGAATTTCTTCCGCGCAATCGCCAGCGTATCAATGGCCCGATCCATGGGCAAAGGCGGCATACCCATACGTTTTGCTTCGGCACGCAAAAAGCGCATATCGAATTCGGCATTGTGAATGACGAGTGTTGAATCCGCGATAAATTCCATGAACTCATCATAGATTTCAGCGAAGAGGGGCTCGTTCTTGAGTTTTTCCAGTGTCAGACCATGCACAGCGGCAGCACCTTCGGATACTTCACGTTGCGGGTTGATATATTTGTGAAAGATATTGCCCGTCGGCACGTAATTGATCAGCTCGACCGCACCGATTTCGACCAGGCGGTCGTCGGTTTCGGCATTGAAGCCGGTTGTTTCTGTATCGAGAACGATATGACGCATGGATGATCCTGTTTGTGCAGGATCAGTTTAAGATAATTCCGTGTGTTCGGCTAGTGAGATTATTCGTGGATATGATCATTGTCATGCGTCATATCGATCAACATCAGATCGGGATCATTCTTGGATGTCATGAATTTGACCAGGTTGAAAACCAGCGGGTTGATCGAAATCGAGATCAGGGCGCAGGCCAGGATCACATCATATAAGGTCGCAGGCAGCAATTTAAAATTGCGCGCCATACCGGCAAAGATAAAGGAGAATTCGCCGATCTGGGCCAGGCTGGCGGCAACGATCAGGCTGGTTTCACGCGATTGCGAGAACATGCGCATAATGCCATAGGCCGCCATCGATTTACCAACAACAACAACCAATACACCGGTAATCACGATGACCGGATGTTTCAGCACCACCATCGGATCGAACAACATGCCGACCGACACGAAAAACAGGACGGCGAAAATATCTTTCAACGGCAAATGCTGTTGCGCCGTTTTCGAACCAACTTCACTTTCATTCAGAACCAAACCAGCCAGGAAGGCGCCGAGAGCGAATGACGCATCGAAATATTTATAAGCGGCATACGCAAATCCCAGGGCAATCGACAGGATCGCCAGGGATGTCAGTTCGCGGGATTTTATTTTGACGATACTGAAAATCAGGCCCGGCAAAATCTTGCGGCCGATAACGAACATCAAGATGGCGAAAGTGAAAATCTTGAACAAGATCCACAACATGTCCAGACCGACAGCACCGACGGACACATCCTTGTCGCTTAAGCTGATATCGGCCAGGACTGGTAACAGAACGATGGCCAGGACCATCATGATATCTTCAACCACCAGCCAGCCGACGGAAATTTTTCCCGATGGTGTCATCAGAAGATGGCGCTGTTCCAGTGTCCGCAACAACACGACCGTACTGGCTACCGACAAGGGAATACTGAATACGACACCCTGGATAAAACTAAAACCGCATAAAAGTGCCAGGATCGTCCCCAAGATAATCGCACTGAAAATCTGGACGATGGCGCCGGGTATGGCGATACGGCCTACACTGAATAAATCCTTGGGTGAAAAATGCAGACCGACGCTGAACATCAACAGGATCACGCCGATTTCCGCCAATTGCGCGGACAGATGTGCATCACCGACAAAACCCGGTGTATGCGGACCGATCATCACACCTGCAACCAGATAGCCGAGCAGGGCAGGCAGCTTTAACGACTTGGCGATAAAACCAAAGATGAAAGCCAGCACGATACTGGTTACAATGATCTCGATGAGTGGATGATATTCCGGCATGCTCACCTATAAGCTGTCGGTTTCATGAATGCTTATTCTACCATGGCGAAACTGAACAAAATCTTGCTTTCGCCGTCATCCTGGAAATTGCGCAACAATTATCCGGGATCTCACTTTATAGATAGCGCTTAAGAAACGAGATTCCAGACTGATGCGTTGCATCATCTGGAATGACGAAAGAGAAAAAGGACTTAACCCTCTTCTTTAACCTTCTTCCGGCACAACGTCTTCGACGATCGGCATGCCTTCAACGACCAAAGCTTCGTCGGTCAGACTGACCATACCGTCACGCTTGACCTGGACCTTGGCGCGGAACAGGGAATCCTTGAACACCATAAAGGATAACAGATTGATCGTGCCGTCATCTTCGACATCGGTTACAGCCAGTGGCTTGATCATATTTTGCAGCGCCTGCATGCCTTTTTCCGGCGGCGGGGAACTCCAGTTGATCTCCTGAGGGGAATCGATCAAAACGAAACGGCCATGGCGGCCTTTGACGAAATGAAAGAAGAAATTCACATAGACGACTGCATTATCCTCATTGATAATGATCGGCGCTTTTTCATTGGCCATGTAAATCGGCTGGTTCGTCCAGTTCAGGATATAAAACTCGCCCGGCTTATAAATGGCACGACGTACCAGGGCCGGCGTTTTGGTCGCATCCGTCAATTCGATAAATTCATGCTCAGCATAAAAGGGCACGCTTTGTGTACGTACTGTTGTATACATATCGTCGAATTGAACGTCTTTCAACTGGCTGTTGATTTCGGCCACCAGACGTGGTGTCTGTTCGGCGTCATATTCTTCCCACGGCAATTGATGCATGTATGTTTCCTGAACAATAACGTTAAGCTTTATCTTAGACTCGCCACTTTGGACCTGCAATCTTAAAATTATCTAAAACACTAAGCAATTTTAAGCAGGTTGCCGCAGCGGTTTTATACATGACCACACACAGGCCTGTGGATATTCGTAAATGAATAGTTAACGACCTAAACCGGTATTAAGTATTTGTTAAATATTTATCCACCCTTGTGGGTAAGCCTGTGCATAAGTTTGTGAATTATTTTATCCACAGGATTCACAGGGCTATAACATCAACCCTTTATTTATAGAGCTTTTCGGGATAGGTAAGAGAAACGCTTTTAAGCAAACAAGATCCATTTTTCTATATTAAGCCTTTCTATGACTTTATCTCTTATCAAAACGCTCCAAAGCAAGACATGTAACCCGCCTCCTGTCTGGCTGATGCGCCAGGCCGGGCGTTATCTGCCGGAATATCGTGATTTGCGGGCCACTACCAGCGGCTTTATGGATGCGGCGATGACGCCTGAGGTTGCTGCCGAGATGACCCTGCAACCGATCCGCCGTTATCCTCAACTGGATGCGGCTATTATCTTCTCAGACATATTAGTGACGCCTTATGCGCTGGGTATGGATTTACAGTTCCGCCAGGGCGAAGGGCCGTGGATGCCCGCTTTAAATAATGTGCCACAGGAGCTGAGCTTTGATCCGACAAAACTGGAACCGATCTATGAGGCCCTGGATATTGTCAAAAAAGAACTGCCTGAGGATAAAGCCCTGATCGGTTTTGCCGGCAGCCCGTGGACGGTGGCCTGTTATATGATCTCCGGCAGCAATCACGATCATTTTTCCGCCGCGAAAGACTGGGCGATGAACCAGCCGCAACGTCTGACGGATTTATTGAATGTCCTGACCGATGCAACCGTGTTTTACCTGTTGGAAAAAATCAGACATGGGGTTGATGTCATTCAGCTATTTGACAGCTGGGCCGGGTTGCTGGCGGATCATCCGGAGCAGTTCCATAAATTTATCATCACGCCGACGCAAAATATCATCGACCGTATCCGCAAATGGCATCCCTATCTGCCGATTATCGGTTTCCCGCGCCAGGCCGGAACGCAATTGCTGGATTACGCGCAGATATCGGGATTGAATGGTCTGGGACTGGGACAGGATATCGATCCGGTCTGGGCTGCCCAGCATATTCCATCGCATCTGGCTTTGCAGGGTAATCTGGATCCGGAATTGCTGGTTGCCGGTGGCGAGCCCATGATCGCACAGGCTCGCCATATTATAAAATCCATGCAGGATCGCGCATTTATCTTCAATCTGGGACATGGTATCCTGCAAACCACACCACCGGACCATGTGGCGCAATTATTGTCTGTCGTGAAAGAGAGGTAGGTATGAGCTTTCTGCCGGACCGCACTATAACGATTTCAATCGATCGTCCT
The DNA here is from genome assembly GCA_036404835.1 of Alphaproteobacteria bacterium. Lineage (GTDB taxonomy): Bacteria > Pseudomonadota > Alphaproteobacteria > Micavibrionales > SZUA-601 > DASWYT01. The sequence goes on from DASWYT010000008.1 coordinate 7,066, forward strand.
TATCAGGATGTCTATAATTTCCTGGCCGAGCCGGAAAATTTTCCACTCTGGGCAGAGGGATTGGGACGTCTGGATTTTATTTATGGAGACTGGATCGTGCAGACACCGCAAGGCCCGATGTCTATCCGTTTTACCATTCGTAATTCATTCGGTATCGTCGATCACTATATCACCGTACCGGATGGCAAGGAAATTTATGTGCCGATGCGTGTTATTGAAAGCGGTGAAGGGGCCCAGGTTATTTTTACCCTGTTCCATCGCCCTGATATGACGTTTGAGCAATTTGAAAATGATATCCAGCTGGTTGAAAAAGACCTGTATAAACTGAAAACAACTCTTGAAGAGAAACATGACCGATAAACCGAAAAAAATTGCCGTTGTTTTATTCAATCTGGGCGGACCGACCGGGGTGAAAACCATTCGTCCGTTCCTGCAGAATTTCTTCATGGATAAAAACATCATTCCGTTCCCGTCCTTGTTACGTTACGGCGTCGCCAGGTTGATCAGCAACCGTCGCGGCAAAGGCCCGGCCCTGGATTCTTATAATGAGATGGGCGGTTCATCGCCTTTGCTGGAAAATACATTGGCACAGGCCCGTGCATTGCAACCTTTATTAAGTGCCATGGGTGAACAGGTGCGTGTTTATACCTGCATGCGTTACTGGCACCCGATGGCGGAAAGTGTCGTTGCCGAAGTGCAGGCGTTCCAGCCGGATGAATTATTCCTGGTGTCGCTTTACCCGCAACAATCCTCGACGACATTCTGGTCGTCCCTGCAACAATGGCAGGCTGTTGCCGATGCCTATGGCTATACGAAAGAACCGGCTGTCATTTGCTGTTATCCGACTGATCCGGGCTTTATCAAAGCCTCAGCCAAACTGGTGCGCGCGGAAATCGAAAAATGCCACGCCGCTATCGGGCGGATGCCACGCGTCTTATTCTCGGCACACTCCCTGCCGGTAAAAGTGATCAAGCAAGGCGATCCATACCAATATCAATGCGAACTGACGGTCAAGGCGATTGTCGAGCAATTAGCCATTCCTGATCTCGATTACAGGATATCTTATCAGTCAAAAGTCGGTCCGCAGGAATGGCTCGGCCCACAAACGGAAGATGAAATCAAACAGGCCGGTGCCGATAACGTGCCGTTGATCATTTACCCGCATGCTTTTGTCAGCGAGCATGTCGAAACGATTGTTGAACTGGGTGTCGAATATAAACATGTCGCCGATGATCACGGTGTCCCTTATTACGGCGTTGTGCAAACCGTCGGCACGCATCCTGATTTTATTCAGGGCCTGGCGAAACGCATCACTGATCTGCAGGGTCGCACGGGTATGTTTTCCGACAGCCCGGATGACGGCAAATCGATTTGCCCGCCTGATGCAATATGGTGCTGTCAGCGCCGCGCCAAAAATGAAAAGATCATATTACAAGGTTAAATAACATGTTCTATGATTATATCAAAGCGTTTCACATTATTTCCTTTACAGCCTGGATGGCCGGCATGTTTTATCTGCCACGCCTGTATGTTTATCATACGGAAGCGACCGAGCAGAATGTGCGCGAAACGTTCAAGATCATGGAACGCAAATTACTGCGTTTTATCATCAACCCGGCAATGATCCTGACGTTTATCTTCGGCATTACATTATTGGTGCTGAATCCCGGCTGGATGCAGCAAGGCTGGATGCACACGAAATTCCTGCTGGTGTTTATTCTCACTGCCTATCACGGTTACCTGGCCAGGTTGCGCAAGCAATTCGAACGCGATGAAAATAAACACAGCAGCAAATTCTATCGCTACCTCAATGAAGTCCCGACATTATTGTTGATAGGGATTGTTATCCTGGTGGTGGTGAAGCCGTTTTAATTACCGTATTGGTAGGGTTTCGCAACACGGTAAAAACTATTCGGGTATTCTTCGTAGCGAGACAGAATTTTATCCACTTCGCCATTGTTACGCATGTCGTTAAAAACCATTTGTAACATTGATTGCAATTTATATTCGCCTTTTCCAACAAGAAAGACATTTGGGTACACGCGAACCGGATTATTTTGCGTTATATTTTTTAAACTGTCGGGGTTGTTCGCTGCAAAAGCATTGCCCGTATAATTTTCAACCATCGTCACATCAGCTTTGTGATTTATAACATTCAATAGATTTAAAGAATGGTCACCGGATTGAGGCAGGGATAGGATTTTTGCTTTTGGAAAATCGGTTGCCGCAATACGCCCGGGAATAGTGCCATCGATACTCGCAATCGTAATTTTGGAATCATTAATAGCAGTGATATTATTATTAAAACGCGTATCGGTTTTTCGAACCCAGATATTGATACCAGAATAAAAAAGAGGTCCCACTGTTTCGCTATGAGGCCATTCCCCTAAATTATTTGCCCAGGCTGCAGCGCAAACGATATCATAACGTTTATTCAGACCCTCCATGTAATTGGCCCATGTTGTTTCTTCTACCCAATCTACCTTTATTTCAAGTCTGGCAGCTATGTCCTCTATAACATCATGCATGATCCCCGACATCTTGCCAGTATTCGGGTCTTTGATAATGGTCGGGGCATAAACCACATAGCCGCAACGCAGCGTTTTGGACCGCATCACGCGGTCGAACGCAGATTCACTTTGTTTCGTATGGTGTATTTTTTCTTTTGAATTGAAAATTGACAAGCTTGCCATGCTGACAACGAATGAAAGAATAATGACCAATAAAATGATATTGAATTTTTTCACCTGATGCTCCTGTGCTGAGGACAGAGTAGTCACTAACGTGTGGATATTCAATATTTTTATTGGATTTGAATCACTTTCGCATTTCCAATAATCCCATCGAAATCATTCTTGTCCGTGCCGCTGAGGAAAATCTGTGCACCGGTAGCCGGCAGGAAATCATAGAGTTGCCCGCGGCGTTCTTCGTCGAAATGCGCGGCGATATCATCCAGCAGGACAATCAACGGGCGTCCGGGAACTTGTTGTCTGACACCATGCGCATGTGCCAGGATCAGGCTTAATAATAATGATTTCTGTTCACCGGTCGAACAGAAGGATGCGTCGATATTTTTGGCACGGTAAAGCGCCGAAAAATCGCTGCGATGCGGACCCAGTGACGTTGAACCGGATTGCAGATCATCGGTCAAAGCTTGTTGCCACAAATCTATTAGCATCTGTTCGACCTGGCTGGCACTGTGTTGCAGGAGTAATTCTTCCACCGGACCTTTGACCGATAAAAGTGGTAACGGCATATTCAAATCGGTTTGATCTATCCAGCCATTAAACTGCGCCAGCGTATCGAGACGGGCCGCCGCAATAGCCACGGCCGGTCCGGCCATCGTCTGATGCAGCGCCTTGTACCAGAACACATCGCGCTGTCTGTCTTTCAGTAATTTATTGCGCTGGCGCAGCGCATGATCGTAACGGCCGAGATATTTGGCATGATCGGGATAAAGCGCATAAATCAGCCGGTCGAAAAAACGGCGTCGCTCGCTGCTATCCGCCAGGAACAGACCATCCATTTGTGGCGTCAGCCAGACGATAGCCAGGTAATCGGCCAGGATTTGTTGCGTGCTTTGCGGTACCTGGTTGATCGACACGATCCGCTTGCTACTGGTCGGATTGCTTTGCGGCGAGCCGGTTGCCAGAGAAATCGCGTCAATATCATCCTGTAACAGGCCGTTGATCGCCCAGACGGCGTTCGGGCCGTTCTGCTGGCGACGCCATTGTTCCGGGTTGCCGCCCCGCAGGCCTTTGCCCGGGGAAAGCAGGGAAATCGCTTCCATGATATTGGTTTTGCCTGCACCATTTTGTCCCAACAGGATATTGACCGGCGCCAGATCGCTCCAGCGCGCGCTATCGACATGGCGAAAATGGGTGAGGGTGAGTTGTTGCAGCATTGAAATGATGTTAAAGACAATTATAATTGTCGCAACAGGAGTTTGCCATGAAATTCACCGTTGATGTTGACTGTACCCCGGACGAAGCCCGCACCTTTTTAGGCCTGCCGGATGTCAAACCCATGCAGGAAGAAATGATGGCCATCATGCGCGACAAGGTCGTCGAGAATATGAAACTGATGGAGCCGGACAAGGCGATGGCCATGTGGGCACCGATGATGAATAAAGGCATGGCTAATATTCACGAATTTTTCTCCGCTGTCATGACCGGCGCCGCCAATGGCATGAATACCGGAACCAGTAAGAAAAATAAATAAGACTGTAATCAGAACATATTGAATTTAGACCAGAGGCTCTCAAAGAAAGAGCCTTTATAGGTCTGACGGAAATCGACCATCGTTGTCGTATTCTCCCGCATTTTTTCCTGGAAAGAGCTGTTTAAACTCCGCGTATACGCTCTATCGTTAAAACAATAGCCCTTCATGGAATTATTATTTACTTCGGACGCTACCATATTATGATTGTTGGTTATAAAAATAATCGGATTGGATTTTTCAAACATAATCGGAAGTTTTTCTGCAATCCCGACCTGTACGCGCATATTATATTTTGGTGATTGCAGTAATTTGAATGCATCGGATTCTGCAACCGAGGTTGCAAGCTCTTTCTTAAAAGTCGGTATGGCGGAAGAAACAGATGGAATAACAAGACCTGTCATCTTTGCCATAGATTCTTCATCCGTCAGGACGTTAAGTGTTCCTTTTTTATTCGTCAGGAAATCAGCGATCAGTGATGTGTATTTTGCGTTTTCACCAAAGAAAAATTCAGGATGACGGGTGGCGATTGTAATCTTTTCATCGGCATATTTGATAATATTGCGGACAACATAAGTATAATTCTCGGCGTTGCAGAAATGTGGCGTCGAATGTCTTTCTTTAGCTTGTAAATCAATCTGGTCTTTGGTTGATTTTGGGGGTGCGTTATGGGCAGCCGCAACAAGCCGCCTGATGGGTTTTCTTTCAGAAGCGGTATTATCAGTCATGATTCACCGTTTTTTGATTATGTACTTTATTTAAGCCGGGTGGCGTCCGAAAGCAAGAGATTTCGTAACGGCATTTTTCATGGTAAATAGACCTCATGAACGCGTCTTCCACCCAGCCTGATACGATTATGGCCCTGTCCACCGCCACCGGTGGAACATTGGGCATTATCCGCCTGTCCGGTCCCAAATCGGGCGAGGCGATTATGGCCCTGACCCGCAAGAAACTGCCCCCATCGCGCTATGCGCAATTCGCTCAATTATTCCACCCGAAAACGGATAAAATGCTGGATGAGGTGGTGGTGATCCATTTTGAAGGACCGAATACCTTTACCGGCGAGGATCTGGCCGAGATTCAGATGCATGGCGGCCGGGCCGTTATCCAGTCAGTCCTGCAGGCTTTGCGTGAATGCGGTGTGCCGTTGCGCTATGCCGAGGCCGGGGAATTTTCCAAACGCGCCTATCTGAATGGCAAGATCGACCTGACCAAGGCCGAGGCGATTGCCGACCTGATCACCGCCGAAACCGAAAGCCAGGCCGAGCTGGCCCTGGTCCAGCTGGGTGGCGCATTGCATGACCAGTATGAAGATTGGCGCCAGCAAATTATTCGCCTGCTGGCTTATGCGGAAGCCCATATTGATTTCGTCGATGAAGAGGATGTCCCGCCGGAATTATTCGACAATATCACGCCGCAAGTTCACAAACTGATCGGCGATCTGCATGCTCATCTGGATGACCAGGGATTGGGCGAGCGTCTGCGTGAAGGTTTCGTCGTGACATTGATCGGCGCACCGAATGCCGGCAAGTCGAGCCTGTTAAACGCGCTGGCGAAACGTGATGTCGCCATTGTGACACCAACCGCCGGGACCACACGCGATATGATCGATGTGCCACTCAATCTAGGTGGCCTGCCGGTAATTATTGTCGACACGGCCGGGTTGCGTGAAACATCGGATGAAATCGAAGCCGAAGGTGTCCGCCGCGCCCGCTTGCGGGCCACACAGGCCGATCTGGTGATCGCCTTGTTCGATGCAACACAACCGGACGATGAGGCAACGCTAAAAGCCATCAATGACAAGACGATCCGCGTTGCGACGAAAAAAGATTTGCTGACGGATTCCAAACAATCGGGTCTGGCGATCAGTACGCAAACAGGTGAGGGGATGCCGGAATTACTCTCCGCCATCACCACTATATTGCGTGAAAAAATCGAACCGTTGCGCGATCGTGCGACACCGCTCCTGACCCGTGCCCGTCACCGGGAACATGCGAATGATGCACTGGAACATCTGGAGCGTTGCCTTGAGGGTATCAAAATGAATGTGCCCGTCGAATTGACCATCGAAGATCTGCGCCTCGCCGCCCGCGATCTGGGCCGCCTGACCGGCCGCGTCGATGTCGAGGATTTACTGGATGTGATCTTCCGTGATTTTTGTATCGGGAAGTAATCAAACCAAATACATCTGGTGACCTGACCAGAGTATTTCAGCTATCGCCATGATTATTTCCACAAATGCGCATAAAGGGCGCCGGGATTATCCTGGTGATATTTTTCCATTCTGCGTATATCTTCATCCGTCTGACCTGCAAAATTCCTTCTCTTATAATCGTCCGGATTAAGAGAAGGGCCTGTAGCAGGATGTTTGAAAACATCGGCATAATCTTCAGATGTTTTATCCAATATAGCGTGTTTGGTGGTGGTCAGGAAATCTATATAGTTGGAATAGAATGTTCTAAGACCAACCTTATCAATAGTCTGCTTTAATTCCGGATTTTCAGTATGGTCTGATGATATTCTTTGCAACATATCGGAAATGGCAGGAGTATTCACACAACCATACATATCTGCAGGGGACAGATTCTCTATAGCAATATCGGAGATATTATCGACTAATTCAGTATAAAGCTCTTTACGGTCGTCAATAAAAATTGGCTGATATAATTCAACAACAATATCAAGAAGACTATCCCGGAAAAAAACAGCATCACCATCTGTTTTGGCAGGACCTTTATTTTTTAAGGTTTCCAGTTTTGTGCTTTCGATCATGAGGATTTCCCCCTTTAAATCATTATTTTTCGTGGTTTATGGCGTATTCTTCAAACTGTTTGATCTTGTTCTGGAAGGTCGTAACGATAGGATTTCGTCATTGGCTGATAATAATTCTCTCAGGGCAACATCTTCTATGTTGTTGTCTGTGTTGGTTGAATCGTCTTCTTCCGGAGTTGGTATTTTCTCGTCTTTAAACCAGAATGAATTTCTAGGGATGCCTACATTGTTCCCCAGATAATTTTGCGTTGCTTTGCGAAATGCTCTGTTATCGTCATTATTGATATTTCTGACGATAACAGAGTTTCTTTGTTTTTTTTGCTTTTCTGATCATGATGAATGCTCAGCAAAATTTACGTCGGTTCTCCGAAGATGTTCTTTTCAGACTTTATGGAGAGATGTGCATAAGCCATTTCTTCACGGGAAAAACCACTATTCGTAAAGTGTGATTTTTTAGAAGAAATATACAGGGTTGTGTCGGCGTCTTTTGGAACAGCAACATCAGATATATTATTTAAGGCGTGACGTGTGGTTTGTTTTTCTTTGCTCATTCTACGGGCTCCTCTTCCTGTAAGATTAATACATATTGCTTTGCGTTAAGCGTGTCAATTTGCTATTTGGCACATGTTTTATTTTCATGTCCTGGTTGAATC
>DASWYT010000009.1:0-5778 GCA_036404835.1 Alphaproteobacteria bacterium
ACCAGCTTCTCAACGGAAACCTTGGACAGGTCCGGAATTTTCACATCCGGCAGGCTTTCGACGCGCAATGTGAATTCAACAGTGTTGTCATCGTTGAACTTGGTGACTTCCAGGCGCGGCTGCACGGCCGGCTTGATGTTCTTGTCTTTCAGAACATTGCTGGTTGTCTCTTCAACGGCTTTTTCCATCGCTTCGTAACGGACGGCATCGCCATATTGCTGTTTGATGACAGCCATCGGCGCCTTGCCTGGACGGAAGCCCGGCATTTTGGATTTCTGGGCCAGTTTTTTCAGTTGCTGGTCGATCTTCTCCTGCACGATATTGGCAGGAACGGTTACATCGAATTCAGCGTATAAACCGTCGCGTTTTTTTTCTTGCACTTGCATGTCATCACCGACTTGTAAAATTGTAATCTCGTTTGGTGTGGGTAAAGGGACTTGAACCCCCACGCCTTGCGGCACTGGTACCTAAAACCAGCGCGTCTACCATTCCGCCATACCCACGCCGTTCAGGGTTCACCCCTTATGTCTGCTGAGAAGATGGGGCGACCGACGGGATTCGAACCCGCGACCACTCGGACCACAACCGAGGGCTCTACCGCTGAGCTACGGCCGCCATATGCTTTACAGCCGCGACAGTATAGTGGGGCTAAGTGTTAATATCAAGGCTGTTTATGGCCTAAAAAGAGCCATATTTCTTTTGAATCAGGACCGCCAGGGCCGCAACCGACTGTTCGGTGACCTGCCCGCAAACGTTCCAGGGCAGGAAATGCACCTGGAAGGCTTTGAGCAGATCCTTGCGATTCTCACCCACCATGGCCGGGTTATTGGTATAGCCATAGAAGGTTAAGTCCCGGAAGAAGTTTGCAATACGTGCCGGATCAGTGACAACCGGGTCATTCTCGGCCGGTGCCAGATCATGCCACAGGCCGATCCCCTGCCCGGCCAGTTTCTGCCATGGGAAATGAATGCCCGGATCGACACGGCGGCCCGGCGAAATATCCTCATGCGCCAGAATATTCCACGGGTCGATCTTATACGTCTCCATCAATTTCTTGACCAATGGGATCAGCACGTCGAATTGTACATCGCTGTAAGTGCTTTCTGCCGTAGAAAATGATCCATCCTTGCTGATACATTCCAGTTCGATACCAATGGACGAATGGTTCAATCCACTGACGCCGCCCCAGTAACTTGCCCCGGCATGATAGGCGCGGACCGTGTCATCGAGATACTGTACTAATTCGCCAGTCTGGCTGATCGCATAATGGGCACTGGCTTCGCGTTCATGCTGGCCACGCAGGATTTTATTCGTCAATTCCCAGTCGACTTCCGTGCCATGCAGGATAATGAAATGCGGCCGACGCAAATTCCAGTGATGGGTCAGAGGCGCAACGGTCGTCTGTTGATCGGGCAGCAGCATGGTCATCTCACAGAGGGATTGAATGGCATATTATAGACCTGTTTTAGCGGGTTACAGGTGATGGGGCAACCGCCAGGAAATAAGCCTTAGACCAGTTCCGGAGGATTATATTTAATGGCAACCTCAGTCTTGCCAGGAGATGTTTCAAGGGTTCTTGCAAAATAGCGGCCACCATAATTATCGCGATACTGAATCAACAGTAATGGTTTTTCACCTTCTTGTTCCCAGGGATTACGGTTAATTCGTATGGAACTCTTATAGAGTTGCGGAACCTGATAATCAGGATTACATCCTACAATGGTTTGGTAGTTGCACATGACATCTCTCAGCAAAACACTATCGCAGAGTGACTCATCAATGGCTCGTAAGGCCGTCATATGCGTAATAATTTCCGGTGCCGCCTGTTCGTATACAGGTACTATCATTTTTTGAATAGTTGGATAATTTTTATTCAATCTATCACAATAGCCATCCCTGGCATGGATTTTATGTAACAGCAGAAAAGCTTCATGCATATACTCAAAAGACGACGGATATGAGACTATGTTGCATAAGCGGGAAACGACATCTTTTGTTCGTGCCGCATCAAAAGTGTCATCCAGACTCAATGTCAGGGCACTATGGTCGCTGGTCAGGAATTCTGTTGCCTGATTTAGAAAAAAAGCCTGCTGATCTGCATTATAGTATGCATGCTGCTCATGCGATTCATAATTTGAGGGTATCAACTCATCCATTGTAAAACCATCCTGCTTTTATTTTACAAAATGACTTTACAGAGAAAACTACCTCAGTGCAAGAACTTATTACATATGAATAGGACGGTCGAATGCGGCCCAGGCGGCTTCTTTAACCACCTCATTGAGGGTCGGGTGGGCGTGGCAGACACGGGCCAGATCCTCGGCGGAGCCGCCAAAGTTCATGATGATGGCGACTTCGTGGATCAGCGTCCCGGCCTCGGCACCGATAATATGGGCACCCAGGATTTTGTCGGTCTTGGCATCGGTCAGGATCTTCACGAAACCATCATTCGCGGCCATGGAACGGGCGCGGCCATTGGCCATGTACGGGAATTTGCCGACACGATATTCCTTGCCGTCTTTTTTCAATTGCTCTTCGGTCTGGCCGATATTGGCAATTTCCGGATAGGTATACACAACACCCGGCACCAGATTGTAATCAACATGGCCTGACTGGCCGGCCAGCAATTCAGCGACAGCAACACCATCTTCTTCAGCTTTGTGCGCCAGCATTGGACCCGGGATCACATCACCGATTGCATAGATGCCTTCGATATTGGTTTCAAAGACATCATCGACCAGGATACGGCCGCGCTCGTCACGTTTGACACCGGCTTCATCCAAACCGAGATTATCGGTGTAAGGCTTACGGCCCACCGCAACCAGAACGATATCGGTTTGCAGCGTTTCGGCATTGCCGCCAGCGGCAGCTTCCAATGTCACGGCCACGCCTTTTTTATCGGCTTTGGCGCTGGTGACTTTGGTGGCCAGTTTAAAGTTCAAACCCTGTTTGGTCAGGATTTTCTGGGCTTCTTTGGCGACTTCGCCATCAATGCCCGGCAGGATACGATCCAGGAATTCAACAACGGTGACCTTGGAACCCAGACGGCTCCACACGGCCGCCATTTCAAGACCGATCACACCGCCACCAATTACCACCATGGAACCTGGAACCTTATCCAGTTCCAGTGCGCCGGTGGATGTGACGATCTGTTTTTCATCAACCGCGACATTCGGAATATCGATGCTCTGGGAACCGGTCGCGATGACGATATATTTCGCTTTCAATTCCTGTGTATCTTTATCGCCTTTGACGGTGACAACACCAGCGGATTTCACCGCACCGGTCCCGGTCAGCCAGGTAATCTTGTTTTTCTTCATCAGGAATTCGATGCCCTTTGTATTGGCATCGACGAGGTCTTTTTTGAACTTCATCATCTTCGCCAGATCGAGCTTGACCGATGCCTTGATGCCGAAAATATCGAAATCATGTTCGGCTTCGTGATATTTATGGCTGGCGGTCAGCAAAGCCTTGGACGGGATACAACCGACATTCAGGCAGGTGCCACCCAGCGTCGAACGTTTCTCAACGATAGCCGTTTTCAGCCCCAGCTGTGCCGCCCGGATCGCGCACACATAACCACCCGGCCCGCCACCAATCACCACGACATCGAATTGTTCAGACATTGAGATACTCCTGATTTAAAGCGCATTGCGCTATTACAGCCCAAATTTTAACTATTTCTACCCTGCCGTGGACTATTTGGCAACCAAAAGGCGCAAATAAAGCTTGTCCCACATAAAGACATATTATATAAACAGATCTAAATAACACCACTGTGCGGAGAAAAGATATGCGCAAAAAGACTGTTATCGCTCAAGATACCTGGAATGAACAACTTCAAAAAATCATGGATATAAAACTTAAGTATCAAGACACACAAAAAGCCAAACGTCCAGGTTTTGCTGCTTTAAAACATCAAGAAAATTATAGCCGCATATGCCAACTGGATATCTTGCGCGGCCATACAAAAAACATGAATGATTTTATGACTCCAGAAGATATACAGGAAAGAAAAATTTTATCTCCAAAATTTTCAGAAAAATTGACTGAAAGCCTCCTCGGACTGGTCATGCATGTTATCCAAAAACCTATATCGAATGATGGTCTCGATAAACACAATCCTGATTTTGGTGCATGGGAGAAAAGTCATGTATCGACCATTATTTACAGCAGCACATACCGTTTAGGTGTTAAACCGGAAGTGCTCGGTGAGAAAATGCTGGAACAATTTACTAAGAAACATCCAAAAGCTAGCGATAAGAAAAAAGCTCACATGGCAGCTTATGCACATCAAGCCTTGTGGTTCACCCGTCACAATCCTGAGAACCCAGTTCGTCAGAAATACCTGAAACATCTAAACAAAAATCCGGGTGCAACAGATCCGGAAATTGTTAAAAAATTAAACAGCTTTACACCATAAAGCTCACAACAAAAAACCCCGCCAATGGCGGGGTTTTCTTTATCTTGTGGAATTCCTACATATCCAGCAGCAGGCGCTGCGGATCTTCGATCGCTTCTTTGATGCGGTACAGGAAGCTTACAGCTTCACGGCCGTCGACGATGCGGTGATCGTAAGACAAAGCGATATACATCATCGGGCGGATCACGATCTGGCCGTTGACAACCACAGCGCGTTCCTTGATGGAGTGCATGCCCAGGATACCCGATTGCGGAGCGTTCAGGATCGGAGTCGACATCATCGAACCGAAAACACCACCATTGGTGATGGTAAAGGTGCCGCCCTGCATCTCAGCCATGCTCAGCTTGCCCTCACCCGCGCGCTTGCCGAAATCGACAATGTCGCCTTCGATCTGGGCGAATGATTTGCCATCGGCATCACGCAGGACCGGAACGACCAGGCCGTTCGGTGTGCTGACGGCCACGCCGACATCATAGAAATTCTTGTAAACGATATCTTCGCCGTCAATCTCGGCATTCACGGCCGGGAATTCTTTCAGCGCAGCCACAGCAGCTTTGACGAAGAAGGACATGAAACCAAGCTTGGTTTTGTGTTTCTTCTCGAACGCATCTTTATAGGAACCACGCAGCGCCATGACAGCAGACATATCAACTTCGTTGAAGGTGGTCAGCATGGCGGCGGTGTTCTGGGCTTCTTTCAAACGTTTCGCAATCGTCTGACGCAATTTCGTCATGCGCACACGCTCTTCGCGCGGGCTGTCGACGCGCGGAGCTTTCGGGGCAGCCGGGGCAGCGGCGGCAACAGGCGCGGCAGCCGGTTTGCTGGCCAGGTAATTCTGTACATCTTCCTTGGTCAGGCGACCATCTTTGCCGGAAGCCGGAATGGACGCTGCATTCAGGTTGTTGTCCGCAATCATCTTACGCACGGCCGGGGACAGATCATCGCTGTGAGCAGCGGCGGCAGGAGCAGCCTGTGGTGCCGGAGCTGGCGCAGCAACAGGTGCTGCTGGCGCTGGGGTGGCTTTCGCTGTTTCAGCTGGTTTGGCAGGAGCCGGCGCAGCAGCGCCTTTGGCACCCGCTTCGATAGCACCGAGAACAGCACCGACGGCGACGTTCTGACCGGCTTTGGCAGCAATGGATTTCAGGACACCGGCAGACGGGGCGTTGACTTCCAGCGTCACTTTATCGGTTTCAAGTTCACATAAGGCCTGGTCGACAGCGACAGCATCGCCCTCTTTGACCAGCCATTTGGCAATAGTTGCTTCGGTAACGGATTCACCCAGCGGTGGAACGACGATATCAACCATGATTTTATCCTGTGTTTGTTATATGGGCACAGGATAGCGGAATACGCGA
>DASWYT010000010.1:0-2539 GCA_036404835.1 Alphaproteobacteria bacterium
AATGGCCCACCAGGATCTGGGCATGAAACTGCTCAACCGCGTCAAGGAAACCCTGGCCGATAAAATCCGCATTGAGCAGGAACCGAAAGCCGAAGGTCGTCAGATCGTGATGGTCGTTGCACCATCCGGCAATAAAGTTTAAGCAGGCTCTCTGCACGAAAAACAAAAGCCGCCTTAACAGGCGGCTTTTTTATTTTCTATCCCCTGAAACGTACATATTCGCCATCATGTTTCCGCGATTTTTTCTTATGACACAGATACCATCACCCCACGGGTGATGGATTCAGTTCACCGACATCGACGCGGACGCGTTTTGCCTGGGGTGGCGGCGCTTTGGCAATCGGTGTGATGCTGTAAACCTGTTTCGATGCTTCCGCAATCAATGCGCCGCCGAGTTTCGGGAAGAAACGCTGCCCCAGCCATTCCCACAACGGCAATAAAGACAACCACAAACGCCGCTGGCTCGGCGGACCGAATAAACTGTAATGACGTTGCAGCCAGACGAAATTATGCGCCTGTAACAACTGGCGCAACTGGCGGCTGCTGAACGTGTGGCCGAAACCGAACGGCGTCGTATCGAAACGCGCCCACCAGCCCAGGCGATTCGGCACAATCATGATGACGCGGCCCTGCGGGGTCAGCACACGCCAGACTTCGCTGAGCAGCGCATTCGCATAGTCGGTATTCTCAAGTTCATGCGCGATGATAATACGATCGAATGTTTCATCGCCGAACGGCAAGATATGATCTTCGGTCAGGACCGTCGCGCACGGGCCATGATGGGGCCAGCGCAACACGCCCTGCGATGCGGTCATCACGGCTAACGGTTTGATATCAGTCCAGGCAGCCTGAAACGGGATGGCATAGCCAATGCCCAGCACGGTCTTGCCACGCATATCAGGCCAGCATAAACGCAAAATATGATTGATGCGCCGCGCCGCCCAGCGTCCCAGACGACTGTGATAAAAACCGCGTATCTCTGTAACGTCCCGGTCGAACCGCAACATCCATCTACCCCAATAAGGTGATAACGTTCGGCACCATCATAGAACAGGATGCGGCCAGCGCATAGTCGGCCATCCGCACCGGTTTGACCCATTGCATATCGAGACGTTCATCGACTGCCAGAATATGTTGCAAACCTTGCGGTCCGGTCCAGTTGCGGCAGCCATATAAGAGCGTGGCGATCTCGCTGTCTTCATCGGCCAGCGCAAAGGTCAGCGGGAAAAACGCTTTCGGGAATGTCTCGATACGATAATGGTGGCGCAGATAATCGGCCAGATGCTCCAGCGGGTCATCGCCGCGCTGCAGGATGACACCCGGGAAATCCCATTCCGCATCCTCGTTGCGCTTATCCTGCAACAACAGCACACGATGATCGGCATCGATCAAAGCGATACGCAGGACAACCGGGAAAGACGCAACAAAATCGGACATGGCACCAACATCAACACAAACAAAGAAAAGAAAAACCCGATCGTTGCCGACCGGGTTTCAGAATTATAAAAGATGTCTGCTTATTTCGGCAGATTGATCTCGACTTTAGCGTCCTTACGCAGACCGTCGATCATTTGGCGGATCAGGTCTTCGTTCAGCTGGCCACGCACCTGGTCTTTGACCTGGGCGTATTCAGGCTTCGGCTGCATACGCTTGTCTTCGACTTCGATGATGTGGTAACCAAACTGGGTTTTCACCGGGGTCTTGGTGTATTCGCCTTTTTTCAGGGCGAATGCGGCTTCGCCGAATTCCTTGACCATCATGCCTTTGACGAAGTAACCCAGATCGCCGCCATTATCCTTGGATGGATCAATGGAGTTTTCTTTCGCCAGCTTGGCAAAATCAGCGCCTTTGTTCAGCTTCTCGATCAGTTCTTTCGCCAGAGCCTCATCCTTTACCAGGATGTGACGTGCGTGGACTTCTTCCTGACGTGGATTGCTGAAGAGGATTTCTTCATATTTCTTACGCAAGGCTTCTTCCGTGGTTTTGCCTTCGAGGTTTTTCTCGACATAGCGTTCACGGGCGATTTGTTTTTCCGCCAGAGCGACACGCTCTTTCACTTTCGCATCGTTGGCCAGGCCTTCTTTCACAGCCGCGGCATCGACCAGACGGTCATTGACCATTTGGTTGACCAGCATCGGCAGGATTTGTGCAGATGGGGCGCCCTGGATTTGCGGTGGCAGGGTTTTGATCATCGCATTGACGTCTTTGCCTGTCAGTTTCTCACCATTGACGGTGGCGTAAACGGTGCTGTCTTTCACAGCTTTGTTCAGCGGCGGGCTTTTCTTGGCAGCTTCAGCGGCTTTCGCAGCATCGCCCTCAGCAGCAGATGCCGCGCTATTTTGCGCATCAGCCTGACCAACCCAGTAATAGAAACCAGCGGCGCCGGCAACAACCAGCAGGATCAGGGCGACAATCGTCATGCAGCATTTTTTCTTTTTGCAGCATGGTGATGATTGTTCGGTAGAGCAGCACTTTTTCATGAAAAATCCCTCAAAGGTTCAAGGTGTTAGAATTCCGTAGGGCCAGCATAGAAGGCAAC
>DASWYT010000011.1:0-8545 GCA_036404835.1 Alphaproteobacteria bacterium
ATTCATGTTCATTTGCTTGAACTGTTTCGGCATTGGTTCGCCACCGATCAACAGGGCGGTGCGGATGGTCGGCACGGCAATCATCTGTTGCAATGTCGCCATGACCTGCATCGCCAGTTCACGGGTCGGTGTCAGGATCAAAGCGGTGGCTTTTGGATCTTCCATCAGGCCGGCAATCAGCGGGATACCGAAAGCACCGGTTTTACCGGTACCGGTTTGCGCGGAGCCCAGAATGTCACGGCCAGCAAGCGCCAGCGGCAAAGTCTGTTCCTGAATAGGAGTCGGGGTTTTGAATTGGATACGCTCCAGCGCCTGTAACAATTGAGCAGGCAGGGCGAAATCCGAAAATGTAACGTCGTTCATGTAATGTATAATCCTTCATACGCGTTTTGATTCACCCGTATCAGATGATGCGGGTGTAATATGAGCCAGGTCTTTGAAGCTCTTCCGGTGGGAAGACTTCGAAAACTCATCGGCTAACGCGAAGAAAGGGGAGGCCAATGGCCGTTCTCTCAAGAATGATCAGTATACCTGATCGGATGGCTGTAACAGCAGCCTGGATGCACAAGCGAGAGTTTAGATTCAGAACTCGAGGGAGAATGTATCTATGTTTTTTGTAAAATGCAAGGAAAATCGTATCAGTGAAACATCTTAATGATTAAGATCGACAGGGTCTCGTGACGGGTTTATGATACTTATATGTATGTCGAGCTGGTGATCTATGCCATTACGTTGCTTGTTTTGAGCACCACCCTGGCGTTTCTGGTGATTAACCGGAAGCTGACCGAACGGTTGAAGGATCAGATCGAGCGCCGGACCGAAGACCTGATTCGCGCCAAGGATATGGCCGAATCGGCCAATATCGCCAAATCCGAATTTCTGGCCAATATGAGCCATGAGATCCGTACGCCGCTCAATGCGATTGTCGGCATCGCCCATATTCTCAAGACACATAAATTGCAAATCGGCCGCCGCCGTGAATTTATCAAGACACTGGATGACAGTGCGCAGGCTTTGCTGGCACTGATCAATGATCTTCTCGATTTCAGCAAGATCGACACCAACAATATCGAGCTGGAGCATGTGCCGTTCAATCTGAAAGAATTGTGCGAACAGGTGTTGATGCTGTTATCGGTCCGGGCGCGCGAGAAAAATATTTTCCTGTCGCTGGAATATGATGCCGCGACACCGATACGGTTTAACGGCGATCCATTGCGCCTGCGGCAGATATTAGTGAATCTGTTGAGCAATGCAGTGAAATTCACCCACCATGGCGGGGTTACCTTAAGTATCGCCGGTCATCAGGCTGGCGATGATCATCATTATCATCTAACCATGACTGTGCATGATACCGGTATCGGTATCCCGGAAAATAAACTGGATACGATTTTTGAGAAATTCACCCAGGCCGACAGTTCAACGACACGCAAATATGGCGGCACCGGTTTGGGTCTGGCTATTTGCAAAGGTTTGTCAGAGCGTATGGATGGAACGATTACGGTCACCAGTGAAATTGGTGTTGGTTCTGCATTCTGTTTCGAACTGCCGATGATGGTTTACCGGGAACAAAATCCGGCCATCCAGCAAGATAACCGGCCACCGGAAGATCGCGCAAAGACAGGCAATCTGATTTTGCTGGTCGATGATAATGCTTCCAATATCCTGGTGGCGCAGACCTTGCTGGAAGGTATGGGATATGTGGTCGAAACGGCCCAGAATGGCCAGGAAGCCTTATTCAAACAACGCCGTCAGCGTTTCGACATGATTTTCATGGATATCCATATGCCTGGCATGGATGGGTATGAAACGACGCGCCTGTTACGGTCGCAACAGCGCGAAAGCCACTATCACACGCCGGTGATCGCCATGACATCGCATCAGGGTGAAGAAAATCGCCAACGTGCCTATACGGCCGGGATGGATGATTTTATCGGCAAGCCCTTCGCGCCGGAAGATATTCGCAACCTGATCGAACGTTTTTTGGATGCGGCCTAAAAAATCTTAATCGATTTTCTCATCCAGCGCGCGCGCATGTTTCAGATGCTCTTCCAGGGTCGGTAATGTATTCTTGGCATAGGTTTGCAGTGCCTTGTCCGTCCCATTCTTGGCGTAATCTTTGAACAGGTTGATCGTGTCCTCATGTGCATCTTCCTGGATGTCGATATAATCTTCATCGAAATCCTCGGCGCTGGCCTGGCGTAATGTATCCAGCTTGTCCTGATGCGCTTTATCAAGTGCTTCGGTGACGACATCCGGCTTGACGGAAGAAGCGGGCAATGTGGCTTTCAACGTATTCGATGCCTGGGTGTGGTCGGCAATGATTTGCTGGGCAAATTTCTTGACATCGTCATTCTGTGATTTCTCGACAGCAAGCTGGCTGGACGAAATTTCAAATTGTCCCCCGATAGCGGCTTTCTGTGCAAATTCAGCTGCGGTCGGTGGATTTGCAAAAGCCGGGCCAGACGCTAAAACGCACAATACCGGAATGGTGGCCGTAAAAAGTTTGAGGGAATAAGTCATGTTTTTCTCCTTATTGAATGTATTTAAAAATTAAGCAGCGATGGTGCTGGCCTGACGGTTGATGCCGCCTTCGGCCAGGGTCGTCAGTTTCTCATCGGCCAGACGTTCTTCTTTCAGTGTGTCCATCAGCAATTTTGCCTGGTCCGGGTAACCCAGCAATTTGGCGTAGGATACCAGTGTGCCATAGGTGGCGATTTCGTAATGTTCGGTTTTCTGGGCGGCGGCGATGATGGCGGCGTCCATCACATCCTGGCTGTCGGCATTATCCATCATGTCTTCCGCTTCGGCGATCAGACCCAGGATAGAGTCGCATTTCACGCCTTTGGCATTTTTTTCCAAAGCACCAAAAATACGTTCCAGTCGTTCGACATGGACTTTGGTTTCCAGCAAATGATTTTCAATGGCCTGCTGCAGGCCAAGATTGGTCGTCGCTTTTGACATTTTCGGCAAGGCTTTGACCAGCTGGTTTTCGGCATAATAAATATCTTGCAGCATATGAAGATAGAGATCGTGCATGGATTTTATTTTCATCGTTCGTTCCCCGGGTAAAGAAATGGATTAAGGCATTTTATTTGTATGCTTTAACCAATAGGAAAAATGGTATAAAATTACGGCACGCCTCACATCCGGGACGTATAAAAATTGCATAGGGAAAGATATGATTGCCGACATCCTTGTCTGGTTGCTGATCATTTTGATAAGCGTGCTGGCTGGCCGCGATGACTGGCGCCGCATGCAGATTCCAAATGAACACAGTCTGGTCTTGTTGTTGATCTTCCCTCTGGCGGCTTACAGCGAGGCCTGTGTTACACTGATCCCTGGCCTGATTGCCGGCGGTTTGACCTTATTTGTTGGTTTATTACTCTATATTGCCCGGGTCATGGGTGGAGGGGATGTCAAGTTTATGTCCGCCATGGCCCTTTATATGGGGTTGGAAGTGGGGCTGCGCTATGTGCTGACGATGCTGCTGGCCGGGGGTATCCTGGCGCTGCTTGCCCTGTATTTACGCCGCCATCCGGAGCGGATTCCAGCCATCATGCCGCCTGAATCCTGGCTGGGCCGCCTGCGGCAAGACCGGGGCGCACCCCTGCCATACGGTCTGGCCATCGGTTTTGCCGCTATCGTGACTTATGGCTACGCCCTGTCCAAATACTATTTCTTTTATTTATAAAGCTCTTTTTTAATCTTTTTTAGCCTTCTTGCAGCCAGAATGGGATTCTCTGCAGGGGAGAATCCTATGTCATCCGCCGTTTTATTGCCCGCCGCCAAGATCGAGTGTTTCTGGAGTCAGAATTACACGGTGGACAGTCTGTCGCAATTGGAGAAAGACTGGCGCTTCGCCCGTGTCAAAGTCCAGCACGATAAAGGCGATATTGCCGATGCTATTGCCCGTTATAAACGCGGACCGTCCCCTGATTTGCTGATCCTGGAAACGGACCAGCCGGATGACATGTTTACGCGTCATCTTATCAGTCTCGCTCAGGTCTGTGGTGAACAGACAGCCGCTCTGGTGATTGGTCCGGAAAATGACATTTCACTTTACCGCCAGTTGCGCAGTGTCGGTATTACCGATTATCTGGTGCGTCCGGTGCCCCTGAATGATCTGATCGATGCCATCAACCATATTCTGACCGAACGTTTAGGACGCGGTGAATCGACATTGACCGCCATTATCGGCAGTAAGGGTGGTGTTGGTACGACGCGCCTGTCCCAGGCCCTGGCACAAAGCTTTGCACAATTCCTGCATGAGAAATGCACCTTGATGGATGGTGGTGCCCCGGCAAATCCGTTATTGGGCACGTATGGGATCAAGCCAATCGTCAACTGGACGAATGCGATTGAGATGGCGCAAATGGCAAGCCCGGATGCGTTACAGGCTTTGCTGCACAATACGGCACCTGATTTCAAAGTGCTGGCGGTCGGGGATGAATTAGGCATGCTGAATGAAGCGCTGACAGCCGATCAGTTCGAACTGATCACAGATAAATTGATGCAGCGTGAAGCTAATCTGGTGGCTGATATTTCCCATACGGGCCTGCGGGCCAAAGCGATTGCCAAGGCACAAAATCTGGTCGTGGTCAGTACCGCCGAACCGGCAGCATTGAAACAGACAAAAATCCTGATCGATGAAATCAAATCCGTGCGCGGCAAGGATGCACCGATTTACCTGGTAATCAATAAAACGAAATTGCTCAGCGCTGCGGAAAGTGCCGACAAGGAAATCGAAGCGGCGCTGGGATTAAAACCCTTTGTGATGATTCCCTTCGCACCGGATATTTTCACGGCTATCGAAGTTGCCGCACCGGAAAGCATGATCAAAGCCCTGCAACCGGTTGCGGAATTCCTGGCGCCATTAGCGGCAGTGATGGCGGGCAAGCCGGCGATTCCGATCAAGACCAGCCTGGCTTTTGGCGGGACAGGCTCGTTGCTGAAATTGCTCGGCGGCAGTAGCAAGAAAAAATAATCAGCTCAACAATGTTTGCAGTAATTTCTGGATGGCGGCAATGCCGTGTCCGTCATCATCCTTGGCGGGAATATACTCCACCATTTCCAGCGCACGCGGCTTGCTGGCAAAAGATTGTTTTTTCCAGGACTGAATAAAATCATTTAACTTGATGCCGTTGGGTTCGGTGGTGCCGACGGCCCGCATGTCACTGGGGTCCAATGCATCCAGATCGAATGATAAACCCCAGCCGCGCGGTGCTTTGGTCACAATCGCCAGGGCATCCTGTAAGACAGCATGGAGACCGCGTTGTTTGATTTCATCCATCATGAAAACACGGACGCCAAGTTCTTTCAGCAATTCCGCTTCGCCTGATTCATAAGAACGCACGCCTACCAGAGCCGTGTAACCCGGTTTCAGTTTTGTGCGTTTGTTGCCCACTTCGCAGAGGCTCTTTTCGCCATGTCCCAGTAAATGCGCCAAAGGTGTGCCGTGGAAATGACCTCCCCATTTGCCCTGACGCGCCGTGATCGGTGTGTGTGCATCCATATGCGCATCGATCCATAATAATCCAAACTGGCCATGGGCTTTCAGGGCTGTGGTGACGCCGCTCCAGGTGCCGATGGCAACGGAATGATCGCCACCGATCGTCACCGGTGTGACATGCGGATGCATCGCCATCAGTTCCATGATTTCATGACATAGATTGCGGCTGAAATATTTGACCATGCCATAGGCTTCATCCATGCCGGGGTCATGATCGGGACGCGGTGGAAATGGGGCCAGTAAGCCATGCCAGCGCGCTACAATATGATGCGCCCGCAAATAATCTTCCAATCCGCCCGCCAGTAAAATATCCGGCGCGATATCAGGACCGGGCGCGGCAGCACCCCACGCCGTACCGGCGCCAATCAGGGCATAAGAGGAAGAATGATCGGCCATGACCGTCATTTAAGGCGGCAATGCCTAATAAAGTTTTAGCGTTTAGTTGAGAATGGAAAGATAATTCACGGGCACCGGGTCTTTGCGGTAACGGTGCAATGGGCCACGCGAAGAGACTTTCAAATCGGCTGATTTTGCGAATTCATCATTTAAATCAAGGGATGTATCGTCATAATGACTCTCCTGCAGGAGCTTGTAAATGACAAGTTTGTCGCGTGCAAAGGCGGATACGGCATCAGACTGGTAATCCGGGTGTGTGAAAAGCGATATGATATCGGTACGTTTTTCCAGTGTGGCATTGATCGCTTCAGGTTCCAGCTTCCCTTTTTCCGGTGCATGAGGACCGGGCAGGAACCAGTTTTCAATAACATTTTTCATGACCCGGGCGGCGTTATTCTCTTTGTCGGTTTCATCTGCCCGGCAAAAGTCTCTGGCCATGTCATTATAACGGAGCATGGACATGATGCGACGGCTTGGTTTTTGTTGTGCTATCCGGGCGGCCTGAATCCGGATTTTATGTTCGCGTGCGGCGATCTGGTCTGGATTTCGGTTACCATGATCGTGAAGTGATTTGAACCTCGCCAGGCTGTCGTAAATATCGAGCATCATGGCGGAATAGGAGTCGTACTTATACTCCTGCTCTTCCAGCGCGTCTTCGGGATTGTCTGGATCGGTCATCCATTCAGCGTCACCCGGGTTCAGTGATAATGGATAATTCTCCGCAACATTTTTATAAATATAGGCATCGCCTTCCCACAAATCGCGCTGGAAGGTGATGTGATGATATAATTGGCACCAATAAGCTTCCCGTTTGGATTGGGGCTTGATGGATTTGATCAGATTGCCGATTGATTCCCTGTTGCGTGAATGGCCCGGATTATTGTTGATCAAAGCGCATAAAGCATTATCAGCCATGCGGACGAAATGGTCTGGATAAATATGTTTTTGCAGCGTCTTGTTGAAATGCTCATAACGTTTCTCATCATCTTCCAGGGCGTTATGGCTTTTCTGCCATGCTTCTGTGTGTTTCTCGATAAGAAAGGGGTCTTCCGTTTGGATGATGATGTTTCGTGACGCTTTCAGGGCGATATCACGCTCCAGGATATTACGGTCGACCAGATCGTCCAGGCATGTGATGGCGGTTTCATGTAAGTCGCTGCCTTTTGTGCAGAGCTGCATACAGGCGCTATAAGCATTGACGGCCAGTTCGGAATTGCCATGGGATGTAAAATTATAACCCAGAGCAAAAAACTGGTTGGCCAGGAAATAGACGGTTTTCGGACCGCTATAGGCCGTTTCTTTGAAAGATCTCAAAAAATTATATTTGTCTTCGGAATTTATAATCTTGCCGAGAAGATGTCGCAGATCTTCGCATGTTTTGCCGTCATTGATCTCATGGGCATTCTTTCGGCGCAAATCCGCCAGGAAATTTTTCTGTTCCGTGGGCAGGTCGTCGCCCGATGCCGCTCCGCCATAATCTTCCTGCATAATGCATGCTAAGGGATAGGTCGGAAATCTGTCAACTTTATTATTGTTAAAGCCACGCTAGAATGAATGCATGGATGAAATGAATTTAACCCCTGATTTAATTTTGCGCGCTTATTGCGTGGGTGCCTTTCCGATGGCGGAAAGTGCATCACCTGATGCGGATATTCATTTCTATCAACCGGATGAACGCGCCTTGTTCATCCCATCCGATTTTCATGTGCCGCAACGGACACAACGCTGGCTAAAGACGCAAAAACTGACAGTGAAATATCCTGATGATGTCGCCACGATCATGCGGTCCTGTGGTGAAAGACGGGACGAAAGCTGGATCAATCCGGTGTTGCTTGATCTCTATGCACAATTGGCCAAAGACGGTTTCGTTCAGGCACTTGGTGTTTATCAGGATGGCGAACTGGTCGGCGGGATTTACTGGGTGCAGCTTGGCCTGGCGGTCATGGCGGAAAGCATGTTCAGCCGCATTCCCAATGCCAGCAAACTGGCCCTGACCAGCCTGATGGCGGCATTGCACAGCCGCGCACAACGTTTAGGTTTTCCGGAACGTAAACAATGGATCGATGTGCAGTTCAATAATGCGCATCTGGCGCAATTCCATCCGACGATCATCGATGCGTCGCTCTATCAGTCTTTTTTGGATGAGGCTTTGTCTTTTGCCGGGGATGCATCTTTCTTGGCATCGGATTTCTCGGCTGGGGCTTTGTCATTCTTTTTGGAATCGCTTTTGCAATTCAGAACCCAGATATCATAGATCGGGTGATCCATCGCGGATAAGGCCGGCGATGATGCAAACATCCAGCCGCTGAACACCCATTGTGAGATGCCTTTGGTTTTATCGGCGGCCATCGTGTCTTTCGGCGTGGCTTCCCAGACTTGCAGGAAAGCGGCGCTTTCCGGTTGTTCCAGTGGTGCGGAATGTTGGCAGGTTTTGACCTGGACAAAGAGCGGGCCGATAGCAACCGTTTCACCTACCGGAATAGTGATGGTACCGGTTCGTGCCGTCACTTTATCGAGTGTTTGCAACTCGGCGAATTTTTCAGCGACATAGGCGGGTGGTTTTGGCGGAGCTGGCGGTGTTTCTGCACGTTCTGCCGTTGGTGCTTCCGGGGATGTTGCTGTTGCCGGTGTTGCAGGCGT
>DASWYT010000012.1:0-6947 GCA_036404835.1 Alphaproteobacteria bacterium
ATGCAGCGTCAGTGGAATTGATTTATTTCAGTTGCAGCACCGGGATATTTTTTACGCTATCGGCCGGGGCTTCACCGATTTCAATCTCGGTAGCCGGTTTTTTATGTTCGAAATCGTTGAGCTTGATCTCAAGAGCACCAAGTTCGTTGGCTATAAATCCGGCAAAGGCAATGCTTGCGGCTGTATAGATAACACCTTTTAAAAGACCATCATTCCGGCCTTTTTTATGGGCTTTCTGAATCAGCCACTCACGGCCGAGTTCATTTACATTTTTAACATCCGGCGCGATGTAATAGTTCAAAAAAGCATCATCAAAAGCGTCGCCATCTTTTATTTTATAGTCTGATTTTTCGACAACGTTTTTTTTCAACTCTTCGGCGGTGAAATCACCCAGGCGGACACGTTCGCCATCTTTATAGACCGTTTTATTCAACGCCCCTCCTAATGCTGAATCAGCAGTGTCGTTCAATGAATCCATATCATATGCGTTGCGTCTGGACATGATTTTTTCTCCTGTAAAATCAAGCCGGATGATAAATTATTTTTAAAATATGTCAATGCAAAGGAGGGGATGTTAATCCCGTTCCGCGTCCGGTTTTTCGGTGGATTCAACCGTTTTTGGCGTTCTGCGCTGGGCTGCGCCGAGCCAGACGACCAACAGGCCCAGCGCCATGCTGTACCAGGTCAACGCATATTGGCGGTGTTCGTTGCGGATGGCTAGTTGGGCCTGTCCGCCGATGGGGAAATTATCTGCATCTGCATCATTGGCGGCGCGTTCGGCATAGAGCACGACCGGCACGACATACTCGACGCCGATGGCTTTGGCGATGGCCAGCGTATCAGGCCAGGCCCATTCGCCACGGGCGATGGAGATAGGATCATTTTCAACCATGCCGAACGGTTTATTGTCCGGCAGGTAACGCACGATCCCGGCGACCATGGCGGTGCCGTTCTGGCTTTGCAGGCCGATATCGGTTTTATCCGGCACCCAGCCGCGATTGACCAGCAATGTCTGGCCATTCGCCAGGCGCAGCGGCGTAATCAGGTGGTAGCCGTTTTGCCCTTCATAGGTGCGCGGCAGCAATTTCAGATTATGCAGGTCGAGCCATTCACCCTGGACCGCGACACCGCGATAATCCAGATCCAGCCACGCCGCATCGTCTTTTGGTAACTTCAAACGTAAATCGACTTCGCCCTGTTCCAGTTGCGTCGTGATATGCGCAATCAGATCGTTCTTTTGACTTTGGCGCATCACTTGCCAGGTACCCAAACCCAACAGGATACAGCAAGCAATGGCGGCGATAATTGTAGGCAGCAGTGTAAAATGACGCGCGCCGAGAAAGGCACGGATCTTTTGTGTCTTTTCGGCAAAGCGTGTTTTAAACGAAGGTCGTGAAACCACATCCGGCGTTGTTACTTCCGCCGGTGCCTGTTCGCTTGTGTCTGGTTTAGCGGTAGCCATACCAGTAAATGGCAATGAACAGGAACAGCCACACCACGTCAACGAAGTGCCAGTACCAGGCGGCGGCTTCGAAACCGAAATGATCGGTTGCGGTGAATTGGTTCTTATAGGTACGCCACAGGCTGACGATCAGGAAGATCGTCCCGATAATGACATGCACACCATGGAAGCCCGTTGCCATATAGAAGGTCGAGGCATAGATGGTGTCTTTGAAACCGAAGGAGGCGTGGTGATATTCGTAACCCTGGAAGAAGCTGAAAATGATGCCGAGCAGAACGGTCAGGCTCAACGCGCGGAGGGCATCCTTGCGGTTATTTTCCAGCAACGCGGCATGCGCCCAGGTGCAGGTGCAACCGGACAGTAACAGGATCATCGTCATCATGAAGGGCAGATCGAACGGATGGATCGGCGTAATGTCTTTTGGTGGCCAGACACCGCCAATGGCTTGTGTCGGATTGAGGCTGGCATCGAAATAAGCCCAGAAGAAAGCGGCGAAGAACATCACTTCGGACGCGATGAACAATAACATGCCGTAACGGAAACCGAATTTGACTTCGCTGGTATGGGCTTTTTCGACAAAGGCTTCCTTGATGATATCGCGGAACCACATGGTGGAAACGCCGATCAGGGAAATCACGCCCAGGGCGAAAATCCACCAGATTTTATCATGCATCATAAAGACAGTGCCCAGTGCCAGCAGACCAGCGCTCAAAGCAGCCAGCATCGGCCATGGCGATGGACGGACCAGATGATAAGGGTGCGGCTTGCCGCTGGATTCGTAATGGATAACGTCGCTCATGATAACCTTGCGAAAATTGTCTTGAAGTTGCTCCTAATCTGAACCTTTAGCACCTCAATGGTCAAGAGAGGGTTTATAAAATGAGGTCAGGAGTAGTTTTGTATTGTCATAATTTAAAAATAAGCGGAGAGGGGGTGGGCAGGTGAAAAAAGAAGGAAAAGAGAGGCCCGTTTTGGTCTGGAATATTACCATGATATATTGACATATATCATGAATTTTATAGAATGGCCCTGAAGATATTCTCAGGAGGAATTTCGTATGACAGACAGTAATCCGACAACGGGAAATTTATTCGATACGATTGCCGGTATGCTGGATGAATGGGGTTATGCCGGGTTGCAGTCAGATGTCATGCAGATCGTCTTCGAGCAGTGTGAAGATAAGAGAGATGTTACGGAAGAAATTGACGATGACATGACCCATCTCAATTATGGCCCTTATAAGTTTGTTGATGAGAAAACAGGCATCTGTGTTGTTAATCATGAATCCTATGAGTTGCTGATTATCGATCCGCGGGAAAAACGGGTTATCCAGATTTATGAGAGGCCGGTCCATGATATGGGTTCCTGCTATAAGGGCATTATTCTCCAATATGCCGATCCAGCCAAAGAACATTATGTCGCTGAAAACAGCGATTTTGGCAGAGAGGTGAACAAGGCCATCGCGGCGTTAAATTCTCCGGTCAATAATATATTTGACCAGGCCTGCGCGATTGTCGCGGTTGCAGATGATCAGCCCAATCATTATGCGAAGATCAAAAAACTGATTGAAGAAAATTACGAGAATAAAAAATCCCTGACAGGACATTATACAAATGTTCAGGGCAATCCGGAGACGGAAGCCTATTATACCGATCAGAAAGGTGTTTCTGCCTTTATTAGTCCGAACGAACTGCACTTGTTCGATATGGTGCAGGAGCGTGGGATCAATATCACCCAATACCAGAACGGTGCGCAGAGCCGTTGGGAAAGCATGGCTTTTCAATTTACCAATCCGCAAGCGAATGATGGCGTGTACTTGCCGAAAGAATCACATTTCTTCCGCGAAGGCATGGAATTGGCGCGGAAACTGGGTTACGTCGTTACCTGATAACGGTTTTTCAGATAATCCATGAAATGAACCGGATTGAGCGGTTCGCCGGTGGCGTTTTCCAGCAGGGTTAAGCCATCATAGAAATTCGCCTGGCTGTAAATCTTGTCGCGCAGCCACTGGACCAGCGGAGCAAAGTTTCCGGTAGCGAAACCGGCGACGAGGTTCGGAATATCCTGTTGCGCTTTCTGGAAGAGTTGCGCGGCATAGAGAAGTGCCAGCAGGTAACAAGGGAAATAACCGAACGAGCCTTTGTACCAGTGAATATCCTGGAGGACGCCATAAGTGTTATCCGGTACCTCGACATTCAGCGCTTCGCGATATTCATCGGCCCAGCGTTGCGGCAGGGTTTTGACATCCTGTGTCCCGTTGACCAGATCGCGCTCGATCCGATAGCGGATCATGATATGCAGCGCATAAGTTGCCGGGTCGCTGCCGATGCGCAGGAAGGATGGGCGGATCGTGTTTTGTGCGTTGAACAAAGCAATCGGATCGACACGCATGCCGGCGATATCCTGCAGATGTTTCGCCAGATAAATGTGGAATTCCTTTGTCTGGGCAACGAAAATCTGCCAGATGAAGGCGACAGCCTCGCGCATGCAGAAATCACCAGCTTTGCCGACCGGCTGGGTTATCCAGTCCTTTGGTAAATACTGGTAATGCAGCGCGTGTCCGGCTTCGTGTACAGTGGATGACATGCCGTTCATGAAATTGCCCGGATTGACCGTTGTGACGATGCGCCGGTCATGATCGGTATTTTCAAAAAAGGCTTTCATCGCCGTATCGAGACGGCCCTGGGAAAAATCGAAACCCATATCCGCAATCACGCGTTGCATCACCGTCAACTGGATGTGCGGCGGAATAGCCAGGGGCGCGACATCCGGTGTCGTGGCGACAGGTTTTCCGTGGGTCTGCAGGAATTCTTTTAAGTGCGGGATCAGCGTGTCACTGATCTGGTCGAACAGGCGCGTGCGGATCTTGCGGCTATACATGCTGAGCGATACGTCATACGGCGCCGGTTCTTCGCGCACGGCCGCAATCGCGGTGTTGAGCAGGCGGCGGTAATAGACCATCTGGCCGAACGGTGCGGCCATGGCGTCCCAGTTGTTATTGGTGCGGGCCACCGGCCAGACCTGGCGGCATAATGATTCCGCATTCCGCAGGTCGGTGCGCAAATTCGGCACGATATCCAGTGGCGGATCGTCATATGCGTTGATCATATGCTGGAGATTGCGTTTGTCCCATTCGGATAAGGTGTGCATCTCATGTTGGGCATCCTGCAATAAATCTTTTACCTCGGATGACAGCATATAATGGTTGCGGATCGTTTCATTGATGACACGGCGCATGCCGGTACGTTCCGCGCCGGAGGCAGGCGGCATCATCACGCGTTCATCCCATAGCAAAATAGCCTGGATCGTGTTCAGGATATGAGCGGATTCATAACGCGTTTTCAGTTGCTCGTAAGCCGTCGGCATGGCGGTCTTTCAAAAAATTACAAGGCAAAATTGATAAGGCAAAATGTTAATCTATCTGGGGCTTAACGCAAGAGTTTAACGCTCCGGGGCAGGCTTTCCGGCATAGAAATTTTCCAGGGCCTGGTCCAGATTCTTGCTGCTGGCGGGGTAAAATGTATAAGCCAGCGTGATATCCGTAACATCACGGACTGATTTATCCGTCATGATGGACGGGTCAATATAGAACATGACCGGAAAATGCGCCGATGCGCCCGGATTGAGCACCTGTTCCTGGAAACAGAAACATTGCGTTTTGTGAAAATATTTCCCGATCTTGTCCGGCGTGACATTATAAAGCGCCGTGCCGACGGTCGGATGTGCCGTTTCGTTGCGCGCATCGAAATTGACGATGGCGGTCTGGCCGACTTTCACGTCGATCTTGCGCAGTTCCGGCTTGAACTCCCACGGCAGGGCGCGATCCGTATCGGTGATGAAGCTGACGGTAATGGTGCGGTCATAGATCTTGTCCGGTGCCTTGGTTGCGCCGATCTGCGGGGTGCCGCCATAGCCGGTCATCCGGCAGAACAGATTATAAAGCGGGACGGATACGAAACTGACGCCGATCATAAAGACGACGATACTGACGATGGCAAAGGCGATTTGCCCGTTGGTAAGCTTATTCTGGGACATGATGCCAGCAGAATAGGGCGGTTCGGCATAGCGTGTCCAGAAAAGGCTTTTATTTTGACATAATTAATAGATTCGTGTTAGAATAGCGGGACTTATTTGGGAATGACCATGAAATTTATGACGAAATTACTGTTGCTGGGCGGTTTGACCGGGTCATTGGCGGGTGCCGTGACCGGACAGGCGCGGGCGCAACAGCATGCTAAACCGTCCCATGGCGAGATTTTCAAGCTGAACGATACCGAGATCACCGTGCAACGGTCTGTCCTGTCTGAATTTTTTACGCTGGATCAGAATAAAGATGTCAAAAAAACGGAAGAGGGCAACTACCAGATCAATCTGCGGCGTGGCAAAAGCATCATGGTCCTGTCGGCCTATGACCGGAAGAATGACAAACATATCGCCGAAGATGATGTGCTGAGCAAAACACTGATCTGGTATAATCAGGATACCAAACATGCCATTCATATCGGGTATGACAGCAGAGATACCTTGCGGCATCGTGTCTTGTGGGCGGCGACTTTGCTGGACGACAAGCCGGTGCGCCGTTTACTCAGCAGCAACCCATCGCATGCCCGGGGCATTGCCGAGGTCACGCGTGAATTCAATCAGCGTTTTCACGGACATGATCCGGCCACCAATCACTTGCCGCAAATTGACGTCAGTGATGATGCCGCGATCCGGTTGCAGGCATTATTCTTATCAGAAAAATACAAACTGACAGAAGCCTGCCGCAAGGATGATAGTCACGAACTGGTTTACCAGGCAGGCAACAATATCATTACCGTGCGTGCACAAAATGCGGATGATGATCTGGTGCTGGGGCCGCATGATATAACATCGATCTCTCTGCGTGAGATGGACCAGGGTCATGTCAAAAAAGAAACCATCATTTCAGGATACGGTTTAAGTTACATCGATGCGGCAACGGTCAATACGGTCGACCCGAAAACAGGCCGCGTTAAAGCAGAGCATTATTTCAGGGATAATAACCCGGACAAGGTCAATGACCTGACGCAGAAAGTTTTGCAGGAATTCAACGGCAAGCCGCGTTAATCTGTTTCCGGTTTGATTTTACGGTTGAATGTAATCAGTGCCACGCCAGCAACAATCAATAATCCGCCAAGGATCAGCTTACCGGTAAGGATTTCAGAAAAAATCAGCATGCCAGCCACAATGCCAAAGAGCGGTTGCAATAATGTCAGCGGCACTAATTTGCCGACATCATATTTGGTCATGAGATGTTTCCACATCATAAAAGCCGTGCCACCCAGAAAGATTTGATAAATCATTGCAAAGCCAGCCTGGTATAAATTTGCTGTTTTCAGGCTTGTCATGACAGGTTCATGATAAAAGAGAGAGGCTGCCGTTAAAAACGGCACAGAAAATAATGTGGTCAGTGCCATAAAAGTCATGAGAGGCAACGTATGTGTACGCTTCATTTCGATATTGG
>DASWYT010000013.1:0-3582 GCA_036404835.1 Alphaproteobacteria bacterium
ATAGAGACGGCCTTTGGCCAGCTCCAGGTAATTATCGCAGTAATCTTTCCAGAAGAATTTCTCAATCGCTTCCAAAGCGGCGGTATAGTCGTATTCCAGGAAGTTCTTCGTCGCAGTCTCGATTGTCTGATGCATCTGGCCGATGATCCAACGGTCGAATGGTGCGTGAATGACTTCATGCGCCACCGCATCCGCCGCCGTTTTATGCGCCGGTTTCAAATCACTGACATGCATGCCGACCAGGCGGGATGCGTTCCACAATTTCGTCAGGGTACGGCGGCCGGTCTTCAGGATTTCCTCAGAATAGATTGTGTCGCGGCCCAGCTTGAAATTCGCAGCCCAGTAACGGATCGCTTCGACACTGTGATTTTCCAGGATTTGCTGTGGTGTAATTACGTTGTTTTTCGACTTGGACATTTTTGTCTTGTCGGCCGCCAGACACCAACCACTGATCGCCAGATTGTGGAACGGTACGGTGTTCTGGTGTAATGTGGCTTTGACGGTCGTATAGAATGCCCATGTGGTGATGATGTCATGGCCTTGCGGACGCAGGTCAGCCGGGAAGAGTTTCTTGTGACGCTCGGCATCGATCATGAAGCCATCGGCAATACCCTGGCTTTGGATTTGCGGCGAGACAGAGCTGGTGGCCCATGTGTCCATCACGTCTTTTTCCGGTTCGACTTCGTCCATCGTGTAACCGCGCGGCGGCGTGGTCAGTGGATCGACCGGCAATTCATCGATGGTCGCGGCAATAATCTTGCCTTCTTCACCTTTGCGTTTGGAATACCAGAAAGGCAGGGGAACACCGAAATAACGCTGGCGGGAAATGCCCCAGTCCCATTTCAGATTATTCACCCAATCCTCATAGCGCAGGCGCATATAATCAGGATGCCATTGCATCTCACGGCCTTTTTGCAGCAAGGCTTCTTTTTTATCGAGGATGCGGATCATCCATTGCGGTGTCACGATGATTTCCAACGGGGCGCCGGAACGTTCGGCACACGGGATCATCTGGACGACGTTATTTTCACTGCGGACCAGGCCGGCTTCCTTGAGCATCTCGACGATCTTGGTCTTGGCCTTGCGCACATGCTGGCCCGTGAGTTCGGCAACGGCTTTTTGCGCCTGTTCCGGATTGCGGCTCGGCCAGTCTTGGCCGCCCATGCCATCCATGTCACGCAACAAACCGTCACGCCCGACAATGACGCGCAACGGCAATTTATATTCTTTCCACCATTCCATATCGGTCAGGTCACCGAAGGTACAGCATTGGACGAAGCCTGTTCCTTTTTCCAAAGACACACGCTCATCGGCAATGATCGGCACTTCCACTTCGAACAAGGCCGTATAGGCTTTTTTGCCGATCAGATCCTTGGCGCGTGGATGATCAGGGTGGCACATCAGGGCAACACAAGCCGGGATTAGTTCCGGACGTGTCGTGCCGATCAGGACTTCCTGTCCGTCTTCCGTGGTGAACGGGATTTGGTACATGACGCCGTTGAATTCTTTTTCGACGACTTCGGCTTGTGCAATCGCAGTACGGTCCAAAGGATCCCACAGGCTCGGTTGCACGCTGCGATACAGATCATCTTTGCTGTAAAGATGCAGGGCAGACATTTGTGATGTCTTGCGGGCATTGGCGCTGATCGTTTTATATTCTGTACGCCAGTCATAGCTCATGCCAAGACGGCGGAAGAGGCCGCGGAAAACATCTTCGGATTTATCGACGACTTCGTGGCAGATTTTGATGAAATCCTCACGCGTCATATCGATGGCGCGGACATTCTTTTCTTTTTCGACCAGACGTTCCGTCGGCAAGCCGTTATCATCAAAACCGATTGGGTAATAAACGTTTTTGCCCATCATACGCTGGAAACGGCCGACCAGATCGGTTTGGGTAAAGCTGTAAACATGACCGATATGCAGATGGCCGGACACGGTTGGCGGCGGCGTGTCGATGACATAGCTGTCTTCGCGGGCAATTTTCGGGTCCCAGTGGTAAATCCCTTCTTTTTCCCAATAAGGCGCCCATTTATCTTCCTGGGCAGTGGAATCGAGTTTCTTTTCGGCAATGTCTTTGGTGTTGTCAGTCATGGTAAATACGCTAGAATAGGGCTGATTTGTAAGGATAATCCAGTCTAGTCAAAGCCTCTGGCCCTGACAACCCGAAAGATACGAAAGAATAAAGGTTTTACGATGCTTTATATCATGGAATCCCTGTCGCCAGGTGAGCATATCATCCAGCCGACCGGTTATCACTGGATCTTTGTTTTTCATCGTTTCGTGACATTCCTGTTTTTCTGCGTTCTGGCCATTGCCGTTGTGGTGATTGGGGCGATTTACCACAAATATCCAACCCTGCCGCCCTGGAAAATCCCGGATGCCTGGCATTACATGACCTTCACTGAGATTCTGCGCGGTTTCTGGTCGGCTCACTTCATCCTGCGGATCAGTGCGTTTCTGCTTGTTATGCTGGGGCTGATGCATATTGCGATAGCCATGATCATTCGGGCCACCACCGAAATCGCCGTAACCAACCGTCGTCTGATCTTCAAGCAGGGTATTATCGCCCGTAAGGTCAATGAGCTGAAAATCGAGAATATCGAGGGCATTAACGTCAGTCAGAGCATTATGGGGCGTATTCTCAATTACGGCCAGATGAGCGCGCATGGAACGGGTATCGGTGAGATTCACTTCCCGGATTATATGGCTGATCCCGTCGCTTTCCGTCGCGCAATCCAGTCCGCCCGTAGCCCTGGCTTGTCCACCGATGATGTCCGTTCGCAACATCACGTCTATCAGGCGGATGAGGATAATGAACTGGCACAGGCCACTGCACGCCATCAGCGCCCGCGCGGCAGCGTCGATATTTAAGAGATAGAATGTTATTTAGGCGGTAGCCGGTTTGCCGGAACCCGAAATCATCTGCCAGGCGAGGGCGGTTTTCAGCGGCCATGTCCAGCCGATGCGGCGCAGCGGGCTGATATCCCAATAATCAGTTTGTGATGTCAGCAGGCCTTTGGCATCGCCGATCAGTTTTGACAGGCCCTGCATCTGCAACGGCTTGCCAAGGACGGAACCGGTGAGGTCCCAGCTGATCAGAGCGCTGGAATCATTTTCATCCAGGATCAGTTTGCGGATCTGGAAAACAGGCTCTTTGACCTGCGCAAACATTTTTTTCAGGGCCGTCACATATTCGCTCATGTTGCTGTCGCTGTGGAACGGATCGTTGAACGTGAAATTATCACCCAGGAATTGTTTCAGCTGTTCGACCTTTTGCGGGCTGAACGTGGCATATTGCTGTACGTAACGCTCGACGGTTTCCTTGAACATGATGATCCTCCCGGGAATATGATGAACGATCTTAATCTAGCGTGTAATTGCAGATATTTCAAGGTTTTTACAAGCCCAATCCCGCTATTATTGCCCAATCCGTCATTTAGGGATAGGATGCGAAAATCGAATAAACCCCTTGAAAAACCGACTGGACGGGCCGCCCTATGACCTATGTGGTCACCGATGTTTGTATCATGTGTAAATACACCGACTGTGTTGAAGTCTGTCCGGTGGATTGTTTCTATG
>DASWYT010000014.1:0-2921 GCA_036404835.1 Alphaproteobacteria bacterium
GATATTGAGATTGGCGGCTTTCAGATTTTCTTCCTGGCTGCGAATATCCGGGCGGCGTTCCAGCAGGGAAGAAGGTTGCAGCGGTGCCACCTTCGGCACGGTGACTTTATCCAGCGGCGTCGCATCCGGTTTTACAGCGAAAGGCGCCAGGACTGTTTGTGGTGGCTGGCCCAGCAGGACATTCAACGCGCTCATGCTGTTGGAAAGCTGCTGGCGGAGCGTGCTCAAATTCGCTTCGGCGGATGCAATCGCGGTGGTCTGTTGTGCGACTTCCTGGCCGGACACGGCGCCGGCATCATAACGATCCTTGATAATACGCGCGACATCTTTTGACAGGGTCAGGTTGCGTTCGGCATTATTGATACGTTGCTGGTAACCCAGAATATTGAAATAAGTCTGGGCCGTTTCCGATGTCACCACCAGATCCAGCGCGTCCTTATCGAATGTTGTGGCGTTCAAACTTTTACGGGCGGCTTCACGTGTATTGCGGTTCTTTCCCCATAAATCCGCTTCATACGCTACGGACAGATTACCGCTGTAATTATCGCTGCGGGACACGCGGTTGCCGTCATTCGTGCCGATACTGCCCGACGCATTGACAGACGGCAGGAGCGGCGCACCGGAGATTTTCACCTGCGCACGCGACTGGTCGATCCGGGCGATGGCGGCTTGTATATCATTGTTATTTTGTTTGGCCTGGACAATGAAATTATTCAGATCGGCGCTGTTAAATTGTGTCCACCAATTGCCGTCGATTTCATCCTGTTTTGCGTTGCTGCCTTTCCAGTCACCCGGAGTGGCCACCTCCGGCCGTGCGTAGGGTTCATGCAACGCACAGCCCGGAAGTGATAAAGCGGTTGAGATCAGGAGCAGGGTCAGGATTTTTTTCATGGTTATTCCGATGACAAAGCGATAACGGGATCGAGACGGGCAGCCTTGCGTGCCGGTAAATAACCGAACAGCAAACCGGTCAGGAAGGCCGAGGTAAAAGCGATAATGGCCGGACCTGGGGTGATGACCGTTTGAATATCGAACATGTTTAAGCCAAGCGCCATGCTCATGCCCAGAGCTATACCGACCAGGCCACCGACGATACAGACCACAGCGGCTTCGGTATTGAACTGCACTAAAATATTGCGCTGCCGTGCGCCGGTGGCCATACGCACGCCGATTTCGCGCGTACGTTCGGTGACGCTGACCAGCATGATATTCATCACACCGATACCACCGACCAGCAGCGAAATGGCAGCAACGGCCCCCAGCAGGATCGTCAGTGTATTCTGTGTCGCAGACACCATATCGATGATCGAGGCCATATTGCGCGCACTGAAATCCTCGGCACGATGACGATCTTTCAGCAATTCGGTAATCGCCGCTTGCGTGGCATCGAGCTGGCTCAGTTGGTCAACCTGTACGGTAATCGCATTGACGTAGTTCATGCCAAACAGGCGGATCAACCCGGTGGTAATGGGAACAAACACGGCATCATCCTGGTCGCCGCCCCACATGGCGGCCCCTTTACGTTCCAGCACACCGATCACTTCGAACGGAACATTTTTAATCAGGACATACTGACCCAGCGGATCGGCATCCTGAAACAACTGATCGATTACCGTCTGGCCTAATACGACGACGGGAGCATAACTGCGCAGGTCATTCTCGGTAAAGAAATGACCTTTGGCGACGGCCCAGTCACGGACCTGTGGCATGGAAGCACCCATGCCTTGCACGGTCGTCATATAATCCTTATTGCCGATACGCACCGTATAACGGCCACTGCGTTCGGGTAATACGGCACGCACATTCGGTAATTGCAGAATCGCATCCGCATCCTGTGGCGTCATCGTCGCGACATCACCCGCACCCCGTAATCCCGGTGCGCCAGGGCGTACCGATAATAAATTCGTACCCATCGCACTGATCTGGTCGAGGACTTGTTGCTTGCTACCATTGCCGATGGCCAGCATGGTAATTACCGCCGCCACACCGATCACGATACCCAACAAGGTGAGGGCGGTCCGGAAAATATTCACATGCAAGGATTGCAGCGCCATTTTGACGGATTCACCGATTTCCTGCAGTAAATTAGATTCACCATACTGGCTGGTGATCGCGGGTGGCGGCCCAGCAGGCAAAGCGCCCTGCGGATGGCTGTCGGAAAGAATGCGGCCATCCTGAATATTGATGATACGGTCTGCATGGCTGGCGACATGTTCATCATGGGTAATCAGGATAATCGTGCGGCCTTGTGCATGCAGGTTTTTGAGCAGGTTCATCACTTCAATACCGGTGGCACTATCCAGCGCACCCGTCGGTTCATCCGCCAGGATAACAGGCGGGTCATTCATTAAAGCGCGGGCGATGGCAACACGTTGCTGCTGACCGCCGGACAATTGTGACGGGCTGTTGAAGCGGCGTGATTCAAGACCTAATTGCGTCAGCAATTCTGCGGCACGTTTGCGGCGTTCCGCTTTGCCAAGACCGGCATAGACAGCAGGGATTTCGACATTATCCATTGCTGTACCATTGGCCAGCAGATTGTAACGTTGGAAAACGAAACCGAATGTCTCGCGGCGCAGCGCGGCCAGATCATCCGGCTCCAGATATCCTGCTTCTTCACCACGGACGTGATAAGACCCACCGGTCGGATGATCGAGACAGCCGATAATATTCATCAGCGTTGATTTACCGGAACCGGATTGTCCCATGATAGCGACGAATTCACCCGGCCAGATTTTGAGATCGACACCATCCAGCGCTTTGACGGTTGTATCGCCAGCCTGGTAATATTTCTGAATCTTTTGCAGGACCAGTAAAGGTTCCATCAATGTGCCTTTTAGATACGGGCCGGCATACGGCGCGGGCCATCTTGTGTGTTACCGGGTGTTTCCGGCGCCATGATGACGAGTTGATCGCCGACT
>DASWYT010000015.1:0-15085 GCA_036404835.1 Alphaproteobacteria bacterium
GCATCAAATTCGCCATCCTGGAAATCGAATGCGATCGTGCCGGTGCCATGCTTGTTACGCGCATGGGTGACGATAATGCCGGCTTCCGGGTAATTGGTTGCCAAAGCGCAATAAGGGGCAGCGTGCGGGCCAACGGACAGGACAGGAGCCACATGCCAATCAGTGACGGCAGACGGAGCCGCCTGTGCAGAGAGGGAAATAAAGCTGACCGAACAGAGAAGGGCCGAGAAAATGGTCTTTGACCGTGTCATTGAGAGAACTCCGCGCATAAGAACGCCATTATATATCATATAAGGCACTCATCGCACAGCGCGGTTAATTTTTCCTCAAAATGGATTATTTATGCAAATTAATCAGGCGGTTGTCGGCATATTATTGGTTGCAGCTTCGATTTCAGCGAAGTTTGGCTGCAGATGACCCGGGATATTGCCCCGGCCGATTTCGATCGAGACCTGAACGGCATTGCCTTTCAGATGGGCGACCAGCACTTCCTTGATCACGCGGTAGAACTGGATATCCTCGCCGACGATCTGGGCATTCTTGGTGGCGAACGGCGCCACAACGGCATAGGACAGGAACACACCCAGGAACGTACCGACCAAAGCGCCACCGATCATGCGACCGAGAATTTCCGGCGGCTCGTTAATGTGGGACATGGTTTTGATCACACCCAGAACCGCCGCGACAATACCAAGGGCCGGCAACGCGTCAGCCAGGGATTGCAGCGCATGCGAACCGTGCATTTCCTCATGCAAATGCTTGTCGATTTCTTTTTCCATCGCATCGTCCAGCGTCATCGGATCGCTTAAATCCATCGTCAGCATACGCAAATAATCGCAGATCATTTTGACGGCGAACGGATCGTGCAGGATATGCGGATACTGGCGGAAAATCTCGCTCTCATCCGGGCGTTCGATATGTTGTTCGATGGCGACCATACCTTTGGTCTTCATCAGTTTGCACAATACGAATAGCAGCAACAGAACGTCGCGGTAATCGTCTTTTCTCCAGTGATTGCCTTTGACCGCGGCCTTAAAGCCGTGCAGGGCGTGCTTGATCACATGGGTGGAGTTACCGACCAGAAAGGCACCAACAGCGGCGCCACCGATCATGGACATTTCAAACGGCAGGGAATGCAGGATAACGGCCATGCTGCCACCGGCAGCAATATAACCACCGAAAACACCAGCCATAACAACGAAGAGACCGATAAATACAAACATGCCACAGCTCTGAAAATCACATCGGCGCGTGAATCGCGCCTCTTAGTAATGTGCCAGATAGGTATTAAGAAAGCTTTAGACGGTTATAAAATATCACATTCCGGCCAGCATCGCGATCCATTCATCTTCGCTTAAGACTTTTACATCAAGCGCCGTCGCTTCCTTGAGTTTGCTGCCTGCCGACGCGCCGGCCACCAGGTAATCGGTTTTTTTCGAGACGGAACCGGCGACTTTCGCGCCCAGCCGTTCGGCGGTGGCCTTGGCTTCCGCGCGGGTCATTTTCTCCAGCGTGCCGGTGAAAACGACGATCTTGCCCGTGAGGAACGCGTTGGCCGAGATATCGGCGACGAACGGCGTAATGGTCATCTGCGATTCGAGCGCGGCCAGTTCATGCTGGTTATGCTCTTCGGCAAAGAAGCCCAACAGATCGGTGGCCACGGCTTCTCCGATGGATTCAATCGCGATCAGATCGGCATAGGCGGCATCGGTGATATCCTGCGCCGCCCGCATCATCGCCTGCACATTCTCCCATGTGCCATAGAATTGCGCCAGTTTCCGCGCCGTAGTCTGGCCGATCTGGCGAATGCCCAGCGCATAGATGAATTTATCCAGCCCTATCGTGCGGACCTTGTCGATGGATTCGAATAAATTCGTGACGGATTTCTCGCCCCAGCCTTCAAGCGTCAGCAATTCATCCTTATGCTGGCCCAAGGTGAACAGGTCGCTTGGTTTCAGCACCCAGTTGCGCGCAAAGAAATCACGGATCGTGCGGTCGCCCAACCCTTCGATATTCAGCGCATCGCGGCTGACGAAATGTTTGACGCGCTCGATAGCCTGGGCCGGGCAGATCAATCCGCCGGTACAGCGTTTGGCGACTTCACCATCCTTGCGCACAGCCAGAGAACCGCATTCCGGGCAATGATCCGGGAAGATAAAGGCTGCGCTGTCTTTCGGGCGTTTCTCCAGCACCGGACGTAGAATCTGCGGAATCACATCACCGGCACGTTGCAGGATGACATGATCGCCGATACGGATATCCTTGCGGGCGATTTCATCTTCATTGTGCAACGTCGCCCGCGCCACCATCACACCGCCGACAGCAACCGGTTTCAATTCGGCAACCGGGGTAAGGGTACCGGTGCGGCCTACCTGCACGGTAATATCCTGCACCAATGTTTCCGCTAGCTCCGCCGGGAATTTATGCGCCGTGGCCCAACGCGGGGATCGTGCGACGGTGCCCAGACGTTCCTGCCATTTCAGATCATCGACCTTGTAAACGATGCCGTCGATCTCGAACGGCAGATCATGGCGTTTCGCCAGCATCTCCTGGAAATAATTCCAGATCGTGTCTTCATCGGCGCTGGCCAGGGACGGTTCGTTGGTCGCAAAACCCCACTGGCGCAGATGATCGCGCAAACCGCTCTGTGTTTTAAACAGATTTTGCAGCGGGGAATCATCTGCGATGTTATAAGCAAAGAATTTCAGCGGGCGCGAGGCGGTGATATTCGGATCGAGCTGGCGCAACGAACCGGCGGCCGCATTGCGCGGGTTGGCGAACACCATCTCACCATCTTCCTCGCGCTTTGCATTGAGTTGCTGGAACTCTTTGGTTTCGATATAAACCTCGCCCCGGATTTCCATGATGCCGGGCGGTGCGTTTTTCAATTGCTGCGGGATCGATTTGATCGTCAGAATATTCGGCGTGACATCTTCACCAATCGTACCATCGCCCCGGGTGGCGGCTTTGACCAGCCTGCCATCCTCATACAGTAAATTCAGCGCCAGGCCGTCGATCTTCGGTTCCGCCATCAAAACCAGCGCATCAGTGTCGTTCATATTCAAAAAGCGTTTGATCCGTCCGGTGAAATCCTGGAATTCCTCGCGCGAGAAAATATTGCTGAGGGACAGCATCGGCTGGCGGTGCGTGCTCTTGCTGAATTTGCGCAACGGCGCGGCACCGACTTTTTGCGTCGGGCTTTGCGTGGTTTTCAGTTCCGGGAATTGCTCTTCCAGTTTTTCCAGCGAACGGCGCAGCGCGTCATATTCCGCGTCGGAAATCTCTGGATTATCCTGTTGGTGATACAAAACATCGTGATGTTCCAACAGGGCGGCCAGGCGCTGCCATTCTGCTTTGGCGTCCGTGGCGTTCATGGCGGTGAAAAGAGAATCCTGCATGGCCACGATTACGACGCCTTGCGGGTCGCGGCTTTGGTTTTGGCAGAATTTTTCACGGGGGTATTATCCTGTTTCTTGGCGGGTGCTTTTTTTGCCGGATTATCCTGCGATTGTTCCAGCAAATGTTTTGCCGCATCCAGTGAGATTTTAGTGACTTCGCTGCCCGATAACATACGCGCGATTTCCTGTGTGCGCACGGTGTCATCCAGGGCCTGCACATGGGTGCGGGTGGTTTTCTTGTCGCTCTGTTTTTCGATCAGCATATGGTGATGGCCATGGGCGGCGACTTGCGGCGAATGGGTGACCACCAGAACCTGTGCCTGCTCGCCCAGGCGGCGCAAACGTGCGCCAACGGCCGCGGCCACCGCGCCACCGATACCCGTATCGACCTCATCGAAGATCAGGGTCGGCGTATCGCCTTTGGCATGGGTAACGACTTTCAGCGCCAGCATGAAACGCGCCATCTCACCGCCCGATGCGATCTTGTGCAGCGGTGCCGGTGCGGAACCCGGATTGGTAGACAACAGGAAGACAATATCGTCCATCCCGCTGGCGCTCCATTGATTTTCGGCTTTCGGCGTGTGCTGTACGGTGAATTGCGCTTTTTCCAGTTTCAGCGGTGCCAGTTCCGCCATCACATCTTTCGCCATCTGTGTCGCCGCTTTCTGGCGCGAGACGCTCAATTTTTCGGCAGCAGCCATATAGGAGCTGCGCTGTTGCGTCACTTGTTTGGTCAAGGTTGCAATATCGCGCGACTGGTCGTCCAGCAAACCAAGCTTGCTCTGGTAATCGTTCAGCACATCGACCAGGCCGTCACAACTCGTCTGGTATTTCCGCGCCGCGCCACGCAAGGCGTGCAAACGGTCATCCAGTTTTTCCTGTGTTGCGCCGTCACCGACGATGTTGCGTTTCAGCGTATCGATCGTCGCTTCCGCTTCGTCGATTTCAATAGCGGCGCGTTCCAGTGACTCAATCGCTGGGCGCAAATCATCACCTGCCTGGTCGCGGATACGTTCCAGCACGCGCAGCGATTGGTGCAAACGGCCGCGAATACCCTGATCGATCATCAGATGATCATAGGTCTCGCTCAGGGCCTGGTTGATTTTTTCGGCATGTTGCAAAATGCTGCGCTGGGCGACCAGGTCATTCTCTTCGCCGTCTTTTGGATCAAGATCGCGCAATTCCGACACACTGTGCTGCAAATAATCCTGCT
This sequence comes from Alphaproteobacteria bacterium, assembly GCA_036404835.1. Classification (GTDB taxonomy): domain Bacteria; phylum Pseudomonadota; class Alphaproteobacteria; order Micavibrionales; family SZUA-601; genus DASWYT01. Next base: position 4,612 of record DASWYT010000015.1, read on the forward strand.
CGCGCTGCGCCTGGGCGATATTTTCATTGAGGGCATTCAGCTTTTGCTGCGTCTCCTGCCAGGCCTGCCATTGCGTCGCGACATCTTTGACCAGCGTATCATGCTGTGCGAAGTGATCGAGGATCTGGCGGTGGGCTTTCGGCTCCAGCAATTTTTGTGTCGCAAACTGGCCATGGATTTCGACCAGACGGTCGCCCAGTTCTTTCAGTAAACCGATACTGACCGGGTAATCATTCAAAAAGGCGCGGCTGCGGCCGTCGCTGGACAGGACACGGCGCAATATCAGGTCGCGCGTAAAGGAAAACTCATATTGCGCCAGCAACTCCGTCAGCTCGGCGGCGAGGGACGGGCTGGTAATATCGAATTGCGCGGTGACGACGGCTTTTTCGCAACCCTGGCGGATCAGGCGCGTTTCACTGCGCTGGCCCAACGCCAGACCGAGCGCGTCCAGGATAATCGATTTACCGGCACCGGTTTCACCGGTGAAGGCGGCCATGCCTGCGGGCAGATCGAGATTGACCTGTTCGATCAGTACAACATCCTGAATCGACAGATGGGTCAGCATCAGAATGTGCCCTCGAACCAGTCGGTAATGCTGTTTTTCGTGCGGCCGATCGTGGTGGTCGGGGTGTTGCGCAGTTTCAAAGTCTTGCCTTTTTTCAGCAGGCTATAGCTGGCTTCATACCATTCGGAACCCGGATAATTATGGCCCAGGATCGCAGCCATTTTTTGTGCTTCGTCTGTCAGGCCCAGCGCGGTGTAGCATTCGACCATGCGGTGCAAGGCTTCCGGTGCATGGGTGGTGGTCTGGTATTGCTCGACGACGATATTGAAACGGCGGATCGCGGCCTGGTACTGGTTGCGGCGCAAATAGAAACGGCCGATTTCCATTTCCTTGCCGGCCAGATGGTCGAATGTCAGGTTACGTTTCAGTTTCGCATCGCGCGCATAGACAGTCTCGGGGAAACGGCGGATCACGTCATCCAGTGCATCCATCGCTTCCTGCGTGGCATCCTGGTCGCGGCCGACATCGGTGATTTGCTCGTAATAGGAAATGGCGCGCAAATAATACGCATAAGCGATATCTGGATGGCCTGGGTGCAATTCGATGAATTTATCCAGCGACATGAGCGCCGTCGTGTAATCTTCGGCCTGGTAAGAGGCATAGGCCGACATGAGTTTGGCCTGGGTCGCCATTTCGGAATAAGGATGCTGGCGCTCAACCTCGTCGAATAAATTCGCGGCGGTTTTATATTCCTCGTTCTTCATCGCCGCGCCGGCTTCGTTATACAGCACCTCGGCAGGCTTGTCGGCGACTTTGTTCTTGTCCTTGTCGCTGCTGGCACAGGCCGCAAGGTTGAAAACGAGCGATAAAATCAGAAACAGACGCAAAAGGCGCATGGGGCAACACCCTGTATTCTTGTGAATTGAATAGAGGATTTTATACCACGAAAAGGGGATGTTAATCCAGTGTTACCAGACGGTAAGATTCAGGCTGCGCGAACAGGGCGTGCAGGATCTTGTTGTTCAGCGTATGACCGGCTTTATGGCCATGATAAGCACCGATAATCGGCATGCCGGCCAGGTACAGATCGCCGACCGCATCCAGGATCTTGTGGCGCACGGCTTCGTCGTCGTAACGCAACCCGGTGGCGTTCAGGATTTTCTCTTCGTCGAAGACGATGGCATTATGCAACGAACCACCACGGATCAGCCCGGCCTCACGCATCATATCAATGTCGCGGGACCGGCAGAAAGTGCGGGCGCGCAGGATCTGGCTGCGGATATTGCCGTTGACCATGGTCACTTTGCGTTCCTGCGGACCGGCTGATTTCAGGCCGAAATCAAAGGCAAAGCTATAGCTCGGGATCGCAGCCGGGGAGAGGGTGACGCTCTTGTCGCCGTCCTGGACGGTAATTTCTGTCAATATTTCAATACCCTGGCGTGGGGCGGCCTGTTCGGCACGGCCGGCGCAATCCAGCAGGAACATCCATGGCGCGGCGGACCCGTCCATGATCGGCACTTCGGCCGCATCCAGCGTGATCAGGATATTATCGATACGCTGGCCATACAGGGCGGCCATGATATGCTCGACCGTCCCGACCGTGGCACCGCTCTTGTCACCCAACAGGGTGCAAAGCTGTGTATCGATCACGGCATCCCACTGGGCCTTGAGTTTCGGCTGGTTGTCCAGATCCAGGCGCTGAAACACGATGCCGTGACCGGCGGGGGCCGGGTACAGGGTCGCCGTTACAGTCTGGCCGCTATGGAGGCCAACACCGGTCGCGGTGACAGAATGAGCAATCGTGCGTTGAGACATGAGAAACCTGGGAAAATTGAAGTTGTGACTTCTTAACGGTTAAAATAGCAGGCTCCGCCGACCCCTCCCACTAACACTCTGTAACGCGGTGTTACAGTCCTTTAACAGCTTGAAAAACGAACAATTTGCGATAAAGTACAGCAGTCTGAAACTGGGAGCCGCTTTATGTCCGTCATTGATATTCTGATCAACTACCATACGGGGTTCCTCGAAGGGCTTCTGGTCACGCTGGAACTTTATGCAGTGATCGTGGTGTCTGGCATCTTGCTGGGTGGTCTGTTGGGGGTCTTTGCGGCGGAAGATCCGATCCTACGTTATATCTCACAAGGCATGGCCTTTTTCCTCGGCGCGGTGCCGACATTAGTATTCCTGTTCTGGCTGCATTACCCGGCGCAGGCCGTGTTTGAGATCGTGATCGATCCGTTTTACACCGCAGCGCTGACCCTCAGTATCGTCAATATCTTCGCCATTTCCGAACTGGTGCGTCAGGCCATCCAGGGCTTCCCGCAGCAATTCCTGATCGCCGGCCGCGTGACCGGTTTGCGCACCAAGGATATTGTGTTGAAAATCCAGCTGCCGATGCTGTTCCGCCAATTGCTGCCGGCCCTGTTGATCACCCAGGTGACGATGCTGCACAGCACCTTGTTCGCCAGCCTGATCTCGGTCGAGGAAATCTTCCGCGTCGCGCAACGGATCAATGCGCAGATTTACAAGCCGGTGGAAATTTACACGGCGCTGGGCGTATTCTTCCTGATTGTCTGTCTGCCGATCAATCTGCTGGCCTATCATCTCAAACAACGCTTCACGCGTGACTTCTCGGAGCGTTAATCATGATCATTGCTAAAGACATCCATAAAAAATTCGATCAGCGCACCATCCTCAACGGTGTCGATCTCACCATCGATACGGGCAAGATCACCTGTCTCATTGGACCGTCAGGCAGTGGCAAGACAACCTTGCTGCGCGCGCTGGCTTTGCTGGAATATCCTGATAGCGGTATCGTATCGGTTGATGGCCAGGAATATAATTTTCCGAAAGCCGCGGAGACGGAGATCAACCCACCCTGGCCGCATGTATCCGTCGTGTTCCAGTCGCTCTTCCTGTGGCCGCACCTGACCCTGCGCCAGAATATCCTGTTGCCGGCGAAACGCCGTGGCCTGCCGGATGTGCATGCACGTCTGGAAGAATTGATCCGCTTTTTCGAAATGCGTGATTTCATCGATAATTACCCGAATGAAGCCTCGCGCGGTCAGCAGCAACGTGTCGCTCTGGCGCGCGCTTTGATGCTCAAGCCGAAATATCTGCTGCTCGACGAGATCACGTCGGCGCTCGATGTCGAACAGGTTGCCAAAGTGCTGGAATATCTCCAGGGCGTGCGCGATCAGGGGATCGGTGTATTCGTCATTACCCACTTGCTGGGCTTTGCCCGCCGCGCCGCCGACCAGGTCGTCTTCCTCAATGAGGGCAAGATCGAGGAAGTGGGCGGTCCAGAGATATTGACCACACCAAAATCCCCACGCCTGCAACAATTCGTCAAACTGATCGAAGCTGCAAGTTAAGGCCTGTTTTATCGGCTTTTGAAGTTGTTATATTAACATATTGACATGTCGGTCTTTTCTTGTATTATGCATACAATTGAATGCATCGTGCGGTAAAGACTAGTCATGACAGATAATATTGATACCAAAATAAGTGCGTTAGAGACGCATATCGCCCGGTTGAACGGTACAATCGAACCGGTGGTTCCATCATACGATATCGCTTATGAGCGGGATGGATTGAGTGATCTTTTTGTTATTAAGATCGGCCATGATCAGATCAGTCACAGCCTGTACGACCGGAAAACAAAAATCCTGCATCATGCGGCCGGCCTGAACGGTTTGACGGCGTATGATCAGTTACATTATCGTTCGATGATCGCGGACTATAAACTGGATGAGAATAACGTTTTCAACCTGGTCTTCATGGGTATTTCCAAGAAGGAAGTCCTGCCGCCCCGCAGTGGTTATAAAGACATACACGGTTATAATTCCGTGTCCTTATACAATTCCGATGAAAGAAAAAATACGCAGAATCTAGTCACGGATTTGCTGCATAATGATATCTATGCCAGCTATGTGGCCGATCAGGCCCTGAATGGCCCTTTGCTGGGTCATCTGGCATTGGCCATGTATGTGTATGAAACCAGAGGGGCCAAGCCCTTGTTCGATCATGCCAATCTGGATGATTTCGTCTATCATGTCATGCGCCGGAAACATTTCTCGCCACGCCCGATGCAGGAAGAAAAATCACGCTATCGGAATGTCGTGCAGGAAGTGCAGGAAGACCGTGCAACGCAAGCGTATGAGTTTGGAGCGATTGGCCGTCAGGCGCCGTTGAAAATGACCAAGAGCATCGTTACGCAATACCAGACGACAACATCGCGTCCGGGTCATTACACCGTTACCAATATCTTCTACGACAAGCCATCGGCCGGGATGGGCGGAGCGGCTGCAGTACCCTCTTTTGTCATGACGGAAAGTGAAGCCGGTTGCAAAGCTAATGTCACAGGCGGTTTCGGCAGCATCCGCTATGACAGCAAGACCGGGAACTGCAAAACAGAAATTATAAACCGGGAGAAACTGGGGGAGGCCTGGCGTTTTATCTCTGACCCGCGCGTCAAAACGGCTCTGGCTTCCGTTGTAAAATTCAATCCTGATATGTTCCATCAAAATATCCAGGAACTGACACTGGCGTATAAAAAAGAGATCATCGCACCGTTCCATGAGCAATTGAATCTCCTGAAACGCGAAAAAGAACCAAACGGCCAACCGCCTTATATGGGGTAAACAACCATATCATGAGCAAGCAAGATACGCATAAGTCATCTTACGTCATTAAACCGGAATTAGATTTCATCAGGGATCTTTACACCATCTCCAATGACGAAATGTCTTGCGCTGTATATTATATGCATCCTATACGCATGCTGATAGTTAACAGCGATCTGAAATCAGATCACTATGCGGCACGCAGTATGTATGTGATGAATGCGGATAATATTTTTGAGTTAAAAGCCATTGCCGTGTCACAGGGTAGAATTTCAGCTTTCTCGGCGCATAGCGAGAGCGTTTTTGACAACGATCTGAAAGACAAAGTCCTTCACATGGAGTTTTTAGACAATAATCCGCATGCTGTGATGGCGGCGAGCCATGCTTTGAATGATGACATGGTCCGTCATATCTTGCTGGGCCTGAAAATTCATTCCGACGATATCAGCCCGGTCCGGTTTGAACTTTTCGGGGTGGACCAGATTTTAAAAGAAAAAGCCGCCGCTTATAATAACCCGGCACCCTGATTGACCAGGCCCTTGGCCACAGCCGTATAATTCCCATCCGCGCCATGCATGATAACCCCCTGATGCAATGTCAGGGGTTTTTTGCTGCTTTTTTTGCCGCGGATGATGATGCGTTTTGCCGGCTCGCCGTCTTTCGGCCAGAACGGGATGATCTCAATAGCCCCTAGAAATTTCTCGCATAAGGGCAATATCTCGCTTAAACGATCCGCGCGATGGATCATCGTGAAAATGCCTTTGGGTTTCAGGAAACGGTTTGCTGCCTGCAACCAGTCTTTCAAGCCATCCTCCACTTCGACATGCGCCGTGGTTTTGATCATATTACCCGCCGGGCTGGAACAGCCCTCGGGATGATAAGGCGGGTTGCAAAAGACCTGGTCGAAACGGCCCAGCGCATGCAGGAAATTCTTGTCGGTGATATCACCATGCAATGCGCGGACGGCCAGCCCGCTTTGCGTCATATTCTCCTGCGCCAGACTATAGAGTTCCTGTTGCAACTCGATCCCGGTGACAAAACAATTCACGCCGGATTGCTGCGCCCGCCAGGCGAGGGCGAGGGATGCCGCCCCAACGCCGCAACCCAGCTCCAGCAATTGCTGGTCGTCCTGCGGCTGGATGGCGGCCGCCAGCAACATGGCGTCGGTGCCGAAACGGTAACCGTGACGTGGCTGTTTCAAAACGAGCTGACCGCCATAGAGCGAGTCTGATGTGGTGGCAAAAAGGGCTTCCATACGCGCTAATTTACGGCCCGGACGGCTTTTAAGCAATCTCTATAACATCCTTAAAGGTGGCTTGCCCTTGGCCCCAATCCGATTAAACTATGGCCATGCTCATGAACAAAGCCGCCCCTGTGATCCCGCCCGTCGCCAGCACCAATCCGGTGCGCGATCTGCAAAACAGCCTGGAACATGCCGTCAAAGGCCTGAACCAGGTGATCCAGGACCGCATGCAATCGGACGTGCAGCTGATCAACCAGCTCGGCGCTTATATCATCGCCGCCGGTGGCAAACGTATCCGCCCGCTTTTGACCATCGCCATGGCGCAACTCTGCGGTGCCCAGGCGGATGATCCGCGTGTGTTGAAACTGGCCGCCGCCGTCGAATTTATTCACACCGCCACCTTGTTGCATGACGATGTCGTCGATGAATCCGAACAACGTCGCGGCCAGCCATCGGCCAATGCCCTGTTCGGTAACCAGGCCAGCGTGCTGGTCGGTGATTTCCTCTTTTCCCGCGCCTTTGAGCTGATGGTCGAAACCGGCCATCTCGAGGTGCTGCGCATTCTCTCCAACGCCTCTGCTGTGATTGCCTCGGGCGAAGTGATGCAATTGATGGCGACCGGCGATATCACGCTGGACCGCACACGTTATCTCGAAGTCATCGGTGCCAAAACCGCTGCGCTCTTTGCCGCCGCCTGTGAAGCCGGTGGAGTGATTGCCGGTGCGACGCCTGAACAAATCACCGCCTGCCGCACCTATGGCGAAGAACTGGGTATTGCGTTCCAGATCGCCGATGACGTGATGGATTACGCTGTTGCCAGCAGCGACATGGGCAAGAACCCGGGTGACGATTTCCGCGAAGGCAAGATCACCCTGCCGGTCGTCTTGGCGCTGCAACAGGCCGATGCCGAAGAGAAAGCCTTCTGGCAGCGCTGCATGGTTGACCTCCAGCAATCGGAAAATGACCTGATCCACGCCCAGACGGTTTTGCGTCAGCATGATACGCTGGAGCAATCGCTGCAGATCGCCGATGATTATGCTGCCCGGGCGGCGTCCCGCCTGGCCACCCTGCCGCAACAGGATTTAACGGCGATTCTCCGGCAAATCCCGGCCTTTGCGGTGCATCGCTCCGCCTGACCTGACAGTGTAAAGCAACGTTACAGTTCGTTACTTTTCTCAATTTCCGTTCTAGCCCATGTTAAATTCACTGGAGACATTACCGTGACCGCACCAAACACCACACCTGCTGTTTCTTTCGCCTGTATCATTCTTGCTGCAGGCAAGGGGACGCGGATGATCTCCGACACACCGAAACTGATGCACAAAGTAGCCCACAAGCCTTTGCTGCAACATGTGATCGATTCCTGTGTTGCTGCCGGTTCATCCGAAGTGATCGTCGTTGCCGCACCGCATGACCAGTTAACGCAAGGCCAGGCCGCACCGCATGACCAGTTAACGCAAGGCCAGGCCGCCCCGCATCGTGTCGCCATTCAACAAATTGCAAATGGCACCGCCACCGCCGCTCTTGCCGGTGTAGAGGCGATCAAGGGCAAGCATGACAAAGTGCTGATCCTCAACGGCGATATGCCGTTGCTGAAACCGGAAACGATCCTGCGTTTTGCGCATCAGGAAGACCCGCTGGGCCTGATGGTAATGGAATTGCCGGATGGACGCCGCCTGGGCCGTGTCATTCTGAATAAGGATAACCGCGTCGTCAAAATCGTCGAGTTCAAGGATGCGACGCCGGAAGAACGCGACATCAAAATCATCGTCAGTGGCGTCTATGCGATGCCGCACGATAAGATCGCCGATATTCTGGGACAGATCGACAATAACAACGCCGCCCAGGAATATTACCTGACGGAATATGTGGCTATCGGCCAGAAGATGGGCCTGGATTGCGGCATTACCATCGCGGAATGGAACGAAGTCGCCAGCGTCAATAACCGGACCGAACTGGCCGAAATTGAATTGCTCCTGCAAAACCGCCTGCGCCAGAAATTCATGGATGCGGGGGTTACGCTGATCGACCCGAACAGCGTCTTCTTTGCCACCGACACGCAAATCTCCAATGATGTCATCATCGAACCGAACGTCTTTATCGGCCCGGGTGTGTCCATCGCAAAAAATGCGCATATCAAAGCCTTCAGCCATATTGAAGGCGCGACGATTGGTGAAGGGGCAGAAGTTGGCCCGTTCGCACGCCTGCGTCCGGGAACAACACTGGCTGAAAAAGCCAAAGCCGGGAATTTCGTCGAAATCAAGAACGCCACCATCGGTGCCGGTTCAAAAATCAGTCATCTCACCTATGTCGGTGATGCAACCATTGGTACAAAATGCAATATCGGGGCCGGTGTCGTGACCTGCAATTATGACGGTTTCTCCAAATTCAAAACCACCATTGGCGATAATGCCTTTGTCGGCGCGCATTCGACGTTGATTGCGCCGGTTACCGTCGGCGACAATGCCATCACGGCGGCCGGTTCGGTGATTACCGAAGATGTATCAGCCGACACCTTGGCCATTACCCGCGCCGAGCAGAAAAATATCGAACAAGGCGCGGTGCGTTACCGCGACAAACGTCGCAAGGCATCATAACACGCAACAACACGAGGTCTCTCATGTGCGGTATCGTTGGCATTATCAGTGAAAAACCTGTCGCAGACCGCCTGGTCGAGGGCCTCAAACGTCTGGAATATCGCGGTTATGACAGTGCCGGGATCGCGACGCTCAATAATCATCTGATCGACCGCCGCCGCGCCGAAGGCAAATTGAATAATCTCGCACAAAAAGTCGCCAACGACCCGCTGCCGGGAACGATTGGGATCGGCCATACACGTTGGGCCACCCATGGCGGTCCGACCGAACGCAACGCCCACCCGCATGCCACCGACAGCGTTGCCGTCGTGCATAACGGCATCATCGAAAATTACCAGCCTCTGCGCAAGGAACTGGAAGAATACGGCCATGTCTTCCAGTCCGACACGGATACCGAAGTCATTGCGCATCTGGTCACATACTATCTGCAACAGGGTCTCGAACCGGAACAGGCCGCGCAACAAGCCTTGTCCCGTCTGCATGGCGCCTATGCTGTGGCGATGATCTTTACCGACCATCCGCATCTGATGATCGGCGCACGTCGCGGCACGCCATTGGCCATCGGTTATGGCGATGGTGAAATGTTCCTGGCCTCGGATTCCTATGCGCTGGCGCCTTTGACCGACCAGGTCAGTTTTCTGGAAGATGGCGACTGGGTTGTCGTGACGAAAAACCATGTGACGATTTACGATACCAATCACAAGCCGGTGGAACGCCGCATCCGCCAGAGCAACGTCTCCAACGCCATGGCCGGGAAGGGCGATTACCGCCACTTCATGCAGAAAGAAATTTTCGAGCAACCGGAAAATGTCGCCGACACGATCAACAGCCTGGTCCATCCGACGACTGGCGAAATCGTCCTGCCGCAAGGTTTTGAAAATATCGCCAAGGCCCAGCGTCTGATCTTAAGCGCCTGCGGCACCGCGTTCTATGCGGGCCTGACCAGCCAATACTGGTTCGAGAAATACGCCAAAATGCCGGTAACCGCCGATGTCGCGTCGGAATTCCGTTATCGTTCCCCGGCGCTGAACGCGCAATGCGCCGCGCTGTTCATCTCGCAATCTGGCGAGACACTCGACACGCTCGAAGCTCTGCGCCTGTGCAAACGCAATGACATGACTATCGGCGCCATCGTCAATACGATCGAAAGCACCATCGAACGTGAATCCAACGCCGTCATTCATACGCTGGCCGGACCGGAAATTGGTGTTGCTTCGACTAAAGCCTTCACGACGCAATTGACCGTGCTGGCCTGTGTCGCGCTGTCCTTTGCACAACAACGCGGCGTGCTGAAAGACGAACAGCGCGACGAACTGATCAACGCCTTGCGCCTGGTGCCGCATCAGATGGCGGATATTCTGAAACTGGATGAACAGATCAAAGTGATCGCCAAATCCATCATGACCGCACGCGATGTGCTTTATCTGGGTCGTGGCACATCCTATCCGCTTGCCCTGGAAGGCGCGCTGAAACTGAAAGAAATTTCCTATATTCATGCCGAAGG
>DASWYT010000016.1:0-3135 GCA_036404835.1 Alphaproteobacteria bacterium
GATGCCTTACCCTGCGAACCGCCACGCCGCCACGGAAAAGAATGCGATCATTACATTGCAATCGATCCTGAGCAGTCGCGGCATCGTCCCAAAGGAACGTTTCGAGCAATTGAGCTATTATCTGAGTTGCCTGCCCGCTCCGCGTGCGTTGCTGATCTATGGTCACGCCATGCACGCCATCGCCAGCCGCCTGGACAGCGATGACCCGTATCAGACCGCCCTGAAACAGATGGGCGAAACGATTACGCAGGAGATGGGACATGGTTTCGTCGAACTGACGGAGCGCGATGCTAATTTCTACCAACAGCAAAAACCGCTGTTGGCCCAAAATTTCGAGCGGCTCGGCCGCGTGATGAACAAGATTGCGAAGAGCAGAGGATAAGACCATGATGAGAAGACCAACCTCACCGGCAGAAGGCAATTTGAGCATGCTGGAAGAAATATTAGGCAAGACTGCCCTGGCCATTGCCAGCGACCTGCGCATGGATGTTGCACCGGCTATTGCCGCCAACACCAACAGCCAGGGCCGCATGCGCGACATGTATGCGAACCAGGACTTCTCCGGCAAGAGCACAATCGTCAACTCATTCGAACGTCAGAATATCTTTAACAATAACATGAAGATGACCGAGCCGACGAAACTCAATATCTTTATCAGCGCCGACCCAACCCGTTCTGTCGAACAGAAACAAGACGACAAACCGGTTATGTCCCTGTCCCAATATGAGCGTGACAATGTTGTGCCGATCACCGGCCGCACCGCCAAACTGGGCCTGACAGGCTAATAATTACAGCCATGCAAGAATAAAAAAGCCGGGATCATGCCCCGGCTTTTTTTATATTAGTCACTCGGCGTATATTTATGTTTGATATAATCAGCACCGATAGCAACCAGTTCTTCTTTCTGAAACGGCGTATAAGGAATGCCGGATGTAATCTGCTGCATAGTGGACAAGGCTGAAAGATAGAGCATATGCACGAAACTTTCGCGCATTTCATCAGGCGCCGGTACGTTGATCACTGTATCAACCACTGTCCCCAGGTTGCTCAGGTAATTCGTACTGTAAAAACGACGGCGCTCATCTTCCAGTGGTTTGACCTTTGTGACGAACTGGTAATGCGTATCATCGACACGCGCATTCCACTCCGCAATCTGCACTAATTTTTTAAAAATCGGATCATCGACCATCTCCAGATAATCCTGGGCCGATACAACACGTGTGGCTGTAATACGGGACAACGTTACATCTTGTTCTGTGGTTTGCACTTGATCCTCCGGCCAATAGCATAAGCCGCAGATTATCAAGTTATTATGTATTATACAAGCTGGAAAATCGGGTTAATTTCTTAAAAATCAACGCATTTCCCGTTCAGCTCCCAATCGCTGTAACGGGTGGCTTCCGGGCCTTTGCGGCCACCATATTCCATGGCCATGCCACTCATCGTCACAGGCGGGTTATCGCTTGGCGACGGGTCCGGAGTCGGCTGTGGCAGCTCCTCGGGGATGGATGGACGGGACGGATCCTCACGATCAGGGATCGGCGATTCGTTCGGCGGGATTTCCGGTTTCTTCGGCGGGTCGATCTGGATCAGGCGTGACATGATAAAATCCTCTTTTTAATGTACTTTACTCATTTTAGAGATTTCAAAATAAAAAACCTATGCCGAAGTGGGTTAAACTAAGTGGGTTAGGCAAAGTCATTCTCTTTTTTCAGGCGTGTTTCTTTTTTCGCTTTAACCGCCTGTTTAACTTCCTGTTTAAGCTCCGGATCGCTCAACGCCTTAATTGCTTTCGCGACATCGCGCACATGGTTAGTGACGGAAACCTTGCGCCAGATATGGCCAATCGTGCCATCAGGCTTGATCAAAAACGTTGCACGCTCGATGCCCATATATTTGCGGCCATACATGGATTTTTCGACCCACACGCCATAGGCCTCGCAAATCTTTCCATCCGTGTCACTGGCCAGCGGAAAATCGAGGCCAAATTTCTCAGCGAATTTTTGATGGCTGGCCACGGAATCCTTTGAGATACCGATCACGACCGCATCCAGTTTTTCAACACTGTTGATACGATCACGAAAATCGCACGCTTCCGTGGTACAACCCGGCGTATCGTCTTTCGGGTAGAAATACACGACGACCGGCTGGCCGCGCAGCTTTTTCAGACTAATTTCCTGTGCATCCCAGTTCATAACCGGCAAGGTAAAATCTGGTGCTTCCTGGCCAACTGTCAAAATCATGGCATTTTCCTTGTTTTTATTTGTAAACCTTGTCTTTATTACTTAGGTCTACCTTTGCAAAAAGTCAAAATCGGTTAAAATCTTCATATGACATGGCATTTTAAGTTAACGCGGCGCGTTCGCCTCTTTCTGGAAACAATTCTGGTCCTGGCCATGTTGATGGTTGGTGTCGTCGGGTGGGGCCTGTGGCACCTCAGCCAGGGACCAGTCGATCTTAAACCCTTCCTGCCGACTTTGGCACGGACCTTTAATAGCTGGTTCCCCGGCATCACCTTCTCGATCCAGGATGCGTCGCTGGAATGGGGTGGCCAGCAACAGCCTTTCATCATGCATGTCAAAAATGTTGATCTGAAAAGCCGTCGCGGCCGCACCATCGGCAATGTCGAGGAAATCGCTTTAGGCCTGGCACCGCAAGCCCTGATCATCGGCCAGATCGCACCGACCAGTATTGATATTCTTAATCCGACCGTCACCGTGACGCGTTATCCGGACGGCCATATCGCATTTCGCTTCGACCGCGATAACGCGAATGACGAAAAAGATACAGGCCTGAAATTAGGCGAGATTCTGAAGGCCCTGAAAACCGAGAACTATGGCGTCACCGCATTCCTGGAACGCATCATGGTCAGTAATTTTACCATGCGTTACCGCGATTTCATCACACAGCAAAATATGGTCGGTGAAGGCGGCAAAATCCTGATCGAACGCAGCGATGACGATTATCTCGAAGGCCAGGCCCTGCTCTATATGCCTGTCGGTGATGATCTGAAGATGGTGACGATGGATATTCATCCGGACCGCGCACATTTCCGCAGCCTCGCTACCGCCCGCTTGCCGACCATCACGGCCGCACAAATTGCGGAATGGTATCCCGATACCCAAGAACTGAAAA
>DASWYT010000017.1:0-8036 GCA_036404835.1 Alphaproteobacteria bacterium
GTCACACCAGATGGCACGGGGCTGGTCAGGGCGGGATCGTAACTGATCTGGCAACACCCCACATCCAGCGTCTGCAATTGTGCGGCCTGTGCATGACGACCGACGGCCAGCAAACTCAATATCAAAACGAAAAATCCCTTATGCATGTATATCCCCATCGAATGATAAAAATCAGGACGATAAAAAAGGGCGGTAAACCGCCCTTTGCTTATTTTTTATTTTCGTCAGCCTGCTGTTTATCCAGCCATTTTTCCAGCCAGTGGATGGAATAATTGCCATCGATAAAGTCCGGCTCGACGATGATTTTTTCGTGCAGCGGGATATTGGTAAAGATACCATCCACCACGAATTCCTGCAGGCAGCGACGCAGGCGCATCAGGCATTCGTTACGGTTCATGCCATGCACGATCAGCTTGGCGACCATCGAATCGTAATATTGCGGCACGCGGTAACCGTCATAGATCGCGCTGTCGACACGGACGCGCAAACCGCCAGGGAAATGGCTGTCTTTGATCAGGCCCGGTGACGGGGCGAATGTTTCCGGATGCTCGGCATTGATACGGCATTCGATACTGTGACCGTTAAAGACGATCTCATCCTGTTTAAAGGAGAGCTTCGCACCGGCGGCCACACGAATCTGTTCACGCACCAGATCGATACCGGTGATCATTTCGGTCACCGGATGTTCCACCTGCAGACGCGTGTTCATTTCCATGAAATAGAAACGACCATCTTCAAACAGATATTCGATCGTGCCCGCGCCGCAATAACCCATCTTGCGCGCGACATCGGCGGAGAGATTACCGATATAATTGCGCTGCTCGGCATTGAGGGCCGGGCTTGGGGCTTCTTCGATGACTTTCTGGTGCTTGCGCTGGATCGAACAATCGCGTTCGCCCAAATGCACGGCATTGCCATGATTGTCACCGATCACCTGGATTTCAATGTGACGCGGATTGGTCAGGTATTTTTCCATGTACACCGTGTCGTCACCGAACGCCGCTTTGGCTTCCGCGCGTGCCAGTGTGTAAGCGCTTTCAATTTCGTCGGCGCTGCGGGCGACTTTCATGCCCTTACCACCACCACCGGACGCCGCTTTGATCAGGACCGGATATTCGATTTCCAAAGCAGTCGCTTTGGCATCTTCCAGCGTATCAAGCGCGCCTTTGGAACCCGGCACAACCGGAATCCCCAGTTCGACCGCGGTCACCTTGGCAACAACCTTGTCACCCATCTTGGAGATGATTTCCGGTGACGGGCCGATCCAGGCGAAACCATGCTCGACGACCATCGCTGCGAAATTCGCATTTTCGGACAGGAAGCCGATACCCGGGTGAATCGCATCACAACCAGTAATGGAAGCTGCGGTCAGAATCGCCGGGATGTTCAGATAGCTCAGCTTCGATGGCGCTTCACCGATACAAACGGATTCATCGGCCATCCGCACATGCATGGCGGATGCGTCAGCCGTGGAATGAACCGCCACGGTCTGGATGCCCATTTCCTTACAGGCGCGGTGAATGCGTAAAGCGATTTCGCCGCGGTTGGCAATCAGGACTTTTTTGAACATGCAGGGGATGCCTTATTCAATAACGACGAGAACTTCGCCGAATTCGACCGGCTGGCCATCATTGACCAAAACGGCAGTGACTGTGCCGGACGCAGGTGACTTGATCGGGTTCATGACTTTCATCGCTTCAACGATCAGCAATGTGTCGCCCTTGGTCACTTTCTTGCCGACTTCAGCGAATGGTGCAGCACCCGGCTCGGCAGCACGATAAACCGTACCGACCATCGGTGATTTCACGGCGCCCGGATGATCATCCGCTTTGGCCGCAGCAGCCGGTGCAGCAGCACCCGGAGCAGGAGCAGCGTGAATGGCCGGAGCGGAGGCAACCACCGTATGGCCGCCACCACGTTGCACGCGAATAGCTTTATGCTCTTCGGTGATTTCAATTTCGGTCAGGTTCGTTTCATCCAGCAATTTCGCGAGCTTGCGGATGGCTTCTTCGTCAATTTTGAATGTCATTGATAGTCGGTCCTATAGGGAACAGGAAAATTTCAAGGGCTAACCCTAGCCGATTTGAAAAGGCCGGGCAAGTTTTTCAGACAGTCTCCCCCATACCTTTACGGAAGCCATATTAACCCCCAAAAGTTAACATATTATCTGTTGACACACTTATGTAATATGTATATAATCTATCCACTTTACACATCCCCGTATTTTTAGGAATCACCATGAACACGCAAACACCGGCCGTGGCCAAACCAGACGATAATCTTGCCATTCATCCAGAATTGATTCAGGAATTCAAAAAAACATCGACAGAAAAATTTATTGTTAATACAGTAAAACCCCCTGTAAATGTAGTTGAATTCCTGGATAATAATCGGTTCTGTCAGATTATTACACAAGGTACTGCAGAAAAAACCCTCGACCAGATCCAGCTCATAAATAATGACGCCGAAGAAACATACTATATCGCATATTTGCTGATTAATAATAATGATCTGACTCTGGCCGCTCAGGCATTCTATGAGTTTGATGGTAAAAATAAAAATTCAATTGATAAAAAGACGTTTGATAAGGCGTTCGGCAAGCTGCAGCCACAGTGGAACAAACAACCTAACTAAAAACCGCACATGACAAAAAAGGCACATCCTGCGATGTGCCTTTTTCGCTCTCAATGAAATCTGTGTTTAGCGAATGATCGGTTGCAATTGCGGCTGGCGCGGGATGGATTCCAGCACGGCGGCCAGTGACGGGAAATTCGCTTCTTCGGTCCCGATCAGCGGGCGCTGGAATGGCCAGTTGATATTCAGTTCCGGGTCCTGCCAGAAAATACCGCTGATCTGGTCTTCGACCGGCAGGGCTGTGAATTTTTGCTGGATATCGGCCGTCTCGCTCAGGATCGCATAGCCCCAGGCAATGCCCGGTGCAAAGGCGACCTGGGAAGTCTGGCGGTCATTCAGGATAAAGCTGATCGCTTTGCCGAAAGTCTGGCGGCGCGGACGCAAATCAACGGCCACCATAAAGACATCGCCACGCAGGACGGTAAAAAGCTGGGACATATCGGCATTGGTGCGATAAATGCCATAGAGGCTGCCCTGATAGGCGCGGGTAAATTTATCAGCGACGAAACGGGTCGGCAGGCCGAAAGCGGCATAAGACGGGGCGGAAAATGTCGTGGAGGTCTGGCCGCGCAGATCAGCCTGCGGGGCGGGGCGAATAAGCAGAACACCGTCCAGAGCGGTATTATGCACGTCCAAAGTCCCTAACTGCATCTTGCCCTCCTTCTGTGGCTGCTTCTGCTTATTGAATTTTACCGTTGTCTTCTGACACGCGGTCCTTATTCTTCATGTATAACCGATCCGGCTTAAAGGCCGATTAATAGGCTTTGTCCATATTACACCCCTTAATTCAACCAAGAGCCTTCCTATGTTTAACTGGCGTCAACGTGTGATTGCAATTTTACTGGCCATTCTGGTCGGCGCCGGGATCGGCTATGTGCAGATCCGGACCCAAAAAGTCGTGATGCAGGACCAAAGCTCTGAAAATAAAAAAGAATCCGTCCCACCTTTGGCGGGAATCACGCTGGATGCCAAATTCAGCCTGATCGACCAGAATCATAAGCCCGTAACCGAAAAATCCTGGCCGGGGCAATATTTGCTGGTTTATTTCGGTTTCGCCCATTGCCCGGATGTCTGCCCGCTGGGCCTGTCCAAGATCGCCGAGGCGCTGAATGCCCTGCCCAAAGCCACGGCCGACCGGATCCAGCCGCTCTTTATCACTGTCGACCCGGCCCGCGACACGGTCAAACAGATGAAAGACTATGTGATTCTGTTCCATCCGCGCCTGGCCGGCCTGACCGGTTCCCAGGAGCAGGTCGATGCCACGATCAAGAATTTCCGCGTCTATGCGCAAAAACAAATCATCCCGGCCGACCAGGGCGGCGATGACCAGAATTACATGATGAACCATTCTTCTTTTACCTATCTGGTGGCACCGGATGGCAAAGTGGCCGATGTCTTCGCACATGAAACCTCCGCCGAAGACATGGCGACTAAATTGAAAGCACAGATAAAGTAAATGACTCCTTCCGCCCGCCTTGCCGCCGTCATCGCCATTCTCGATGACATTATCCGTTCTGATCGCCCGTCCGATCAGATCATGCATGCCTATCTGACAAAGCGCCGTTATATCGGTTCCAAAGACCGCAAGGCGGTCACGACACAGGTCTATACGATCCTGCGTCACTATGGGCGTCTGGCGTGGTGGTCGATTGAACTGGGAGTTCCGGCAACAGGCCGCACCTTCCTGATGATGTGGCTGATCCTAGGCGAGCATCGCGATGCCATGGAAATTTACGATCTGTTCAGCGGCGGCGAATATGCGCCGACAAAGCTGAATCATACTGAACAAAATCTGGTGAAAAAACTTCAGACCAAGAAACTCCATCCGAAACAAATGCCCGATGGCATCAAATATGAATGCCCGCCAGCCTACCAGCACGCGCTGCAAAATGCCTGGGGCGATGATTTCGCCACCGAGATGAAAGCGCTGGATGCCGAAGCACCGCTCGATATCCGTATCAATACGCTGAAAGCGTCCCGTGAAGATGTGTTTGCCACCTTGAAAGCGGATGGTTTCGAAATCGACCTGACACCGATGTCGCCATTGGGGTTACGCGTGTTGAATCGTCCGGCCTTCTCGGCACATGAACTCTATAAAAAAGGCCATTTCGAGATTCAGGATGAAGGTTCGCAATTACTGTCGATCCTGTCCGGTGTGCAACCAAAAGAATGGGGCGTGGATTTATGCGCCGGTGCGGGTGGCAAGACACTCGCCCTCGCCGCGATGATGAAGAACAAAGGCCGCCTGTGGGCGTGCGATGTCGATGCGCGCCGTCTGGAGAACAGCAAATTGCGCATTCGCCGCGCCGGTGTCGATTGCGTCGAGTTGCAGCCGCTCAAAGATATGAAAGACCCCTGGCTGAAACGCCATAATGGTAAATGTGATTTCGTGCTGGTTGATGCACCATGCTCCGGCACCGGCACATGGCGCCGTTCGCCATTTTCACGCTGGCAGGATATGGGACCGACTTTGCCCGAACTGACCGAGATGCAGCTCACCGCCATGAACGCCGCCGCGCCGCTGCTGAAAAAAGGCGGCCGTTTGATTTATGCAACATGTTCATTACTGCCGCAGGAAAATGAAAAACAGGTCGCGAAGTTTTTAGAAACTCATCCTGATTTCAAACCGGTCGCATTATCCGACATGTGGAAACGCAGCACCGACATGCCTATCCCAGGCAAACTGGACCTGTCAAAACACTATATCGCCCTGACCCCCGCCAAACATAATACGGATGGGTTCTTTGTGGGGGTTATGGAGAAGGAATGAAATCGAACAAAGATATAACACAGGCAATTCTGTTTTATATTTTAGTTGCCGTTGCTGCAATTATATCTCTTATTGCAATAGCAATGCAGTTTCTAAGTTTAATGTTTGCAGATTCAGATAAAGAACTTCAAACAGGGCAATGGATTACTGTCGGCGTTACTATTATACCACTTATAGCAGGCATTTTTCTTTGCGATTATATACAGCGCAAAGAACCCGACTGCCTGCGATTTTGCGTCTTTCTGACAGCTTTATCGCCTTTTATAACTTCTCTTATATTATATTCGATCTTCGCATTATTAATGTAATTAATCCGTCTCACCCGCATGGTTGCGCATAAAGCCGACCAGGCCGATATCGTCCAGCTCGTTTGAGATTTTGCGGTTGAGTTCGTCTTTTTCCGCCTGTTCGCGGTTTTCTTCGGTGATATCGAGTTTTTTCACTTCCATGAACGCATCCTGAATCACGCGGCGGGCGGCGTGGATTTCCTGTTGGATATCATGGATGGAACGTTCCATCTCCTGCAGACGTTGCAGGCTGCGTTGCAGATAAGCATCGAAATTCCGCGCAGCATCAATATCGACGGATGCCAGGTTTTTTTCCTGTTCCAACTGGCGCAGCAGATTGTCTTTGGCATTTTGCTGCTGGTTCAGTTTTTCCTGCAAATTCGCCAAAGCCTGACGATATTGATCAAGCTGGTGTTTCTTCAGACGGATCAGGCCGGATAATTTTGCCATGGCGCGTTACGCCATATCTTCCGCGGGAATGGCAGCATCCTGTTCCCATGGGATATTCATGATCGCCGCCAATTGGGCATAGCCTTCGGCCAATGTGCTTTGTTCATACGGTGTCTGTTTCAGGAACGCTTCAATCCCGTCATACAGATCAATCGCGCGATCCACTTTCGCATCGCTGCCCTTACGGTATGCACCTAAGCGGATCAGTTCCGCCATATCTTCATAGGTCGCAATCACTTCACGCGCCTGGCGCAGCAGATCATTCTCGGCGTCATTGTTACAGCGCGGCAAGGCACGCGAAACACTTTTAAGAATATTGATCGCCGGGTAACGGCCACGCGCAGCAATGCCACGTTCCAATACGATGTGACCATCGATAATCCCGCGCACCGCATCGGCAATCGGTTCATTATGATCGTCACCTTCGACAAGCACTGTGAACAGGCCGGAAATATTGCCCTCACCTTTTGGACCCGGACCTGCACGTTCCAGCAATTTCGCCAGTTCGGTAAAGGTGGTCGGCGGATAACCTTTCGAGGTTGGTGGCTCGCCTGCAGATAAACCGATCTCACGCTGCGCCATGGCGAAACGTGTAATGGAATCCATCATGCACAACACATTATGCCCCTGGCGGCGGAAGCTTTCGGCAATGGCCATCGTTGTATAAGCAGCCTGGCGGCGCATCAAAGGCGGCTGGTCGGATGTCGCAACGACAACGACCGCACGTTTCAAACCTTCTTCACCCAGATCATCTTCCAGAAATTCCTGGACCTCACGGCCACGTTCACCGATCAGGCCGATCACGGCGACATCGGAGGCGGTATAACGCGCCAGCATCGACATCAGAATGGATTTACCAACACCGGAACCGGCGAAGATACCCATACGCTGGCCGTTACACATCGTCAAAAATGTATTCAGGGCACGCACACCCAGATCGACTTTACCGGCCATACGCTGGCGGTCATGTGCGTTCGGTGGCGCATTACGGATCAGCGATGGTGTGTTACCCATCGGCAATGGACCTTTGCCATCCATCGGATTGCCGAGTGCATCGACAACACGTCCACGCCAGTCAGCCGTCGGATAAATCGCAGGCGCTCCTTGCGTTACCGTGACACGGCAACCAAGACCGATACCGTCAAGCTTGCCGAACGGCATCACCAATGCTTTGCCATCGCGGAAACCGACAACTTCACTGGGGATAATCTGATTGGTGGTGCTGGTAATATCGCACTGGCCGCCGACGGTAATCGTCTGGGTCAGGCCGCGCACCTCCACCAGCATCCCGGACACGGCGGACACACGCCCGTAATGCTGGACGGCATTAATCCGGTCCAGCCCCTGGGTCAATTGATCAAGGATATCATATTCTGTCATGTTAACGCCGATTCTGGCCGCCCCAGCGTAAAAGCGGGGTTAAGATCATGCTCATGGGTCATTTTTTGAGCCTTAAAACAAACGAATATGCCGACGACGCTCAAAAAACTTGCTTTCAATATAATATTATGCAATATAGATACATGTGAAACTTCTCCCTTATGATCATGCGCAAATTGCTAGACCCGAACAAATCCCTTCCGCCTCGCATTGTTGAAAAACTGCGTACCGATTTCTTTTATAAAGACGTCCGCGCGGAAAAACCCGACAGCGTGTCCCTGCGTCATCTGGGCTTCCATAAAACCAAACATCATGTCTTTACTGCAAAAGAATATGGCTTCAAACGAAACGGCGTGATACTGGCACAAACAAGCCGTATCATTACCGACCAGGACGGTCATGAATTATACAAGACGCCTTATATCATCCAGGAATTCAACAGAGACGGTAAAGCCCACGGGCGTTATTTGAAATTGAAAGATCTACCAGAAGATCATCCGGAAGATCCATCTGTC
>DASWYT010000018.1:0-11373 GCA_036404835.1 Alphaproteobacteria bacterium
CACACCAATCGTGTGCAGGATAAAAGGCTTGTCTGTTTTCTTACCTGTGGAGAGGTGTTTTTGAATCAGTGTATCGGCCTGCTCGATGGTCAGACCCGCTCCAAGAGTAGCAATACGATAATCCTGATGATCAATGGTGGAACGTAATTCAGTCATGGTACATCACAGATAGGCGTCGATGCCTTCGATTTGCGCCAGGCGGAAATCGAGTTTTTCGCGGTCGATATTGTTGCGCACGCGCGGATGCGTCAGCCAGGTTTTTAAGCCATACATGCGGTCGGCATGCAGGGACAGGCAGAACGCCTTGCTGGTCATGCGGCGTGTATAGACCTGGTCTGTTTTGTCAGACAGGGCATCGGCAATGATCGGGCGGAAGAAGTTGAACAGGTTGTCCGGCAATGCGTCAGGCGCGAACCATTCCCAGGCGATCTCTTCATCGGTGACACGGGCATCCGCATCCTGTGCGCGGCACAGATAGAATGTCAGATGCTTTTCCATGTTCTTGGAATTGAGATAGCGGCAATCACCAACGTAATTGAGGATATCCATCTCAAGACAAGTCTCTTCACGGATCTCGCGTTTCAGCGCATTGGTGAATGTTTCATCCGCATCCAGCTTACCGCCGGGCAGGGACCAGATCGGCAATTCCTCGCGCAATCCCAACAGGATTTTCTGTTCCGTCGGATGCAACAGAATAGCCAGTGCATTTTGTTGATTTACAATAGGTTTTTTCATTTCAGCATGATGCCAAGACTTGCCGTCTTATGCAACTACCCCTATGGGTGTGCAACCACCTCTATGAGGATGCAACTATCCCTGTGCAGAGGGAAGTTTCTTAACATCCACCCAAAAACGCCAGTCTTTTTCAGTTCCCTTGGAAATGCCGATCCGTGGGCCATTTTTATAATCCTGGAAAGACGGTGTATCGAGCAGGTAAAAATCCGGATCGGTCACAAGGTCGCGGCCATTTTCAGTCATGGCCATGCCCCAGTCGCGGCAGAGTTTGCCGGGCCCGTTCAGGTGACGGCCCTCTGGTTCCAGCACCCCGCGGATCAGCACAGCGGCACCGAAATGTTCATCTTCGGTAACAATATTAAAACAGTAATACATGCCGTAAATGAAATAGACGTATGACAGGCCCGCCTGGCCAAACATCGTCTCATTGCGTTTCGTTTTGCCCCGTGCGGCATGACAGGCCGGATCATCCTGCCCGATATAGGCTTCGGTTTCGGTAATAAGGCCGCGATGCGGGCCGAAGACCAGTGTTTTGCCCAATAATTCCGGCGCCACCTCCAGCGTCGGGCGGTGGAAAAAAGCACGATCCAGACGGGCATAATCGTTTTTTGATGTCATGGATGATATATATAGAGGGAAGCGGTTGGAAATACAGGACTCTCTGGTCAATTTGGCCGCAGCTGATTAGACTGACATCCTCTGAACCTTTGATAGTTGAAGTGATACATCATGGTCTATGCACTTTTATCCCCTGCCAAGACGATGCAATTCGAAGCCGGTCTCGATCTGCTGGAACATGCCACGCCGCATTTCCAAAAAGAAGCCATGCAGCTGGTCAAAGTTCTACAGGGTTACGATGAAAAAGGCCTGATGAAACTGATGGGAATCAGTGCGCCCCTCGCCAAGCTGAACGCCGACCGTTTCAAGGATTTTGTGGCCAAGCCCGGTGTTAAGGCGACACAAGCGCCCGCCATCCTGGCCTATCGCGGCGATGTTTATCAGGGGCTGGCGGCCACCGATCTTACAGAGAAACAACTGGAAGTCGCACACAAACATCTGGGTATTATTTCCGGCCTGTATGGTTTGCTGCAACCGCTCGATCTGATCCAGCCCTATCGCCTGGAAATGAGCACGACAGTCAGTAGTCCAAAATTCAAGAATCTCTATGCCTTCTGGGGCGATGCCATTACGGACCGCGTCAATGAACTGGCGAAGAAGGCCAAAGCCAAAGCCGTGATCGGGCTGGCGTCACAGGAATATCAAAAGGCCGTGGATAAAAACAAGCTCGATCTGCCTTTCATCCATTGCGATTTCAAGGAAGAGAAGGCCGGTAAATTCGCGACGGTCGGCCTGTTCGCCAAACAGGCACGTGGCCTGATGGCGCGTTATATCGTGACGCAAAAAATCACCAACCCGGACGATTTGAAAAAATTCGCGGAGTCGGGTTACACCTTCCATAAATCCCTGTCCGACGATTCGAATATCGTCTTCACCCGCAAAGCGAGCAAAAAATAATGCAGACGATGACATTACCGGCTTTATCCATCCCCGCCAAAGCCGTCGAGACACCTTTGGGCAAATTGATTTATCCGGGAATCGACCAGCCGGAACGGATGCTGATCGTCGATCCGGCAGAAATTCAATCTCTGGTTAAAGCGGCGCGTCAGGCTGCCGAACTGGCTTATTCCGCCTATGACGTTCAGTTCCCGGTCGGGGCCGCTCTGATCATGCGTGATGATCCGGACGGGTTGATTTTCAGCGCGGGTAACAGCGAGAATTCCGTCTTAAATGCAGGCATTTGTGCCGAGCGGGCGGCCATCGCTTATGCGATCGGCCAGGGCTTCCGCCAGATCAAGATGATCGTCGTCAGCACGGCCAACCGGGAGAAGGACGACATCGCCTTGCGCGCTCCCTGTGGTTTATGCCGCCAGGCGATCCGGGAATTTGCCGATGACAATACGGTGATCATCGTCGATCACGAGTCTGATGGGATTTTAGGTGAAATTCTGGATATAAACCGCTTATTCCCTTACGGTTACCACTATACGCCCGTCACGGGCTGAACTGATCCAGTCTCTTAAGCTAAATGGTTTATACGCCTCAAAAATCGTCCTTTTGGGGTCTAAAATGTGGCCTTAGATTCGAGTGGGTCATGAAAAATTACTCCCTTAAAAAAAATGCACGTCAAGCACATTGTTTTGTAGATTTCCGGTCTGGAATCTGGTTGGTTAGGAGAAATCTTAGGAAACTCTTTACTATTCAGAATTACAAGAAATAGTATGGCGTTTTCGTCCAGCCTACTATATATAGTAGTCCCAATCACAATCCTTGGAGGATGAATCGAATCTAGCCTGTCTTGTCTTGCTTTTATAATTCAAGACTTTTCACATCTTTCTACACCACACTAACGACCCAATAGGATAACTAACATGTTGCATGTCACCAAGCGCGATGGATCAGCCCAGGAATTTGCTCCTGATAAAATTAACCGTCGGGCGCAGTTGGCGTGTAAGGGGATTGGAACGATTTGTGGTCCTCTGACTGATGTGTCTGCCAGCGATATCATCCTCAAGGCGCAAATGGACATTTACGAGGGTATCTCTACCCGTGAACTGGACCTGGCGCTGATCAACTCCGCCCGTGGCCGTATCCAGTTCGAGCCGAACTATTCCCTCGCGGCCGCCCGCCTGGTGCTCTTCATGCTCTATGAAGAAGTCATGGGCCCGTCCGAGCCGGAAGAATGGTTCGCCGGCTACCGCGATGCCTTCAAGACCAATATCAAGCGTATGGTCGATGAAGAGCTGTTGAACCCGGAACTGGCGACGTTCGACCTGGACAAGCTGGCCGCTGCCTTCGACTTCTCTCGTGATTATCATATTCAATATCTGGGCATTCAGACCCTGTATGACCGTTACTTTATCCAGGACAAGAAAAAGAACCGCCTGGAACTGCCGCAGGCCTTCTTCATGCGTGTCGCCATGGGCCTGTCCCTGAACGAAGAGAACCGTGAAGAGAAAGCCATCGAGTTCTATAACAAGCTGTCTTCCTTCGACATGATCTCGGCCACGCCGACCCTGTTCAACTCGGGAACACCACGCTCCCAGTTATCCTCCTGCTTCCTGAACACATTCGATGATTCCATCGACGGTATCTTCGACGGTCTGTGGCAGGAAGCCCGCAAATCCAAATATGCCGGCGGTCTCGGTTTCGACATGACCCCGCTGCGTTCCCGCAATTCGTACATCAAAGGCACGAACGGCGAGAACCAGGGTACGGTTTATTTCTGGAAGCTCTATAATGATTTGCTGATCGCCGTAAACCAGGGTGGCAAGCGTAAAGGCAATGGCTGTGCTTATCTCGAAACATGGCACGGCGATATCGAAGACTTCCTGAATTTGCGCAAGAACACCGGTGATGAGCGTATCCGTACGCATGATATGAACACCGCCAACTGGATCCCGGATCTGTTCATGAAACAGGTTCTGAACGACGGTCCATGGTATCTGTTCTCCCCGAACGAAGCACCTGAACTGCACGTCACTTACGGCGCAGAGTTTGAAAAACATTACTGGAACTATGTTGAAAAAGGCAAACGCGGCGAACTGCGCGTCTTTGAAGAACGTGTTGCCAAGGATATGTGGAAGAAAATGCTGCGTGCCCTGTTTGAAACAGGCCACCCATGGATCACCTTCAAAGATCCATCCAACATCCGTTACGCCATGCAGCACGAAGGTGTCGTGCGTTCCTCGAACCTTTGCACCGAAATCCTGTTGCACACAATTCCATCCGAATATGAGGAAGGCGTCAAAA
The DNA here is from genome assembly GCA_036404835.1 of Alphaproteobacteria bacterium. Taxonomy (GTDB): domain Bacteria; phylum Pseudomonadota; class Alphaproteobacteria; order Micavibrionales; family SZUA-601; genus DASWYT01. The sequence continues at coordinate 4,546 of DASWYT010000018.1, forward strand.
CCAAGATTGGCGAGACAGCCGTTTGTAACCTGTCCCAGATCAACCTGGCCGCGCACGTCAAAGATGCCGAAGTCCAGTGGGACAAATTGGCCGGAACAATCAAATCCGCGATGCGTATGCTCGATAACGTGATCGAACTGAACTATTACCCGACCCAGGAAGCTCGCAACGCGACCATGAAGCATCGCTATGTCGGCATGGGGACAATGGGCTGGCAGGATGTCTTCTATATGATGGGCGTCAACTATGAGTCTGTCGAAGCGGCAGCTCTGGCTGATCAGATCATGGAATTCATCTCCTATCACGCCATCCTGGCTTCCAGCGAACTGGCCAAAGAACGCGGCAAGTTCAGCACCTATGAAGGTTCCACCTGGTCGCAAAACATCTTCCCGATCGATACCTATAAGACATTGATGGAAGAGCGCGGCGAGCATGGCATCATGATTGGTGAAGCCAAGGAAACATTGGATTGGGCACCGGTGCGTGACCATGTCAAGCAATACGGTATGCGTAATGCTCTGACGATGGCGATTGCCCCGACGGCGACGACATCCTTTATCGTTGGCGCATCCCAGTCGATCGAACCTGACTTCTCGGTTCTGTATGTGTACTCCACCATGTCCGGTGAGTTCACTATGGTGAACCAGCATTTCGTAGCCGACATGAAGCGTCTTGGCCTGTGGGATGAGGATATGGTCACGATCATCAAACATGTCGATGGTGACCTGTCGCTGCTGGATGACGAAGTAATGCCGCCGCAAATCAAGGCGAAATACAAAATCGCCTTTAACATCGACCAGAAGAAATTGCTGGAATGCGGTGCGGCTCGTCAGAAATGGATCGACCAGGGCATCTCTCTGAACTTGTATAACAACAAGACATCCCTGAAAGAGCTGAATGATCTGTACTTCCACGCCTGGCAGGTTGGTCTGAAGACGACTTATTACCTCCGTAACGAGGCTGCCAGTAAGATCGAGAAAGCGACGGTTGATACATCGCAGATCGAACAGATCCTGGAAACCAAAAAACAGCAACTGGCTGATCAGCTGACCCCGGTCGCTGGTTCCGCAGGGCTCAACCGCATCGATACCAACGGTATCGAGTGCATTGGCTGCCAGTAAAGATCAACATCATGACAGAGGATACACTTATGACCACACAGACTGCCACTCTGCTTGATCGCGATATGCTGAACCTGAACAATCAGGCGAAAGACAAGCACCAGCCATTGAACGACAATAATGTGCGCAAGATCAAAACCGGTGAAATCCTCGCGGAAGAAACCGAAGGTGTGAACCAGATCCTGCCGCATCGTAACAAATGGGCATGGGATCTGTACCTGACCGGCGCTGCCAATAACTGGATGCCGACCGAAGTGCCGATGACCAAGGATATCCATTCCTGGAAAGCCAAAGACATCCTGTCCGATGATGAACGTCTGGTGATCAAACGTTGCCTCGGTTTCTTTGCCGGTTCTGAATCCCTGGTGTCGAACAATCTGATGGCTCTGGCCAAATGGATCACCGATGCCGAGTGCCGCCAATATATGGCGCGTCAGATGTATGAAGAGTGCCTGCACAACCACACGATCGTTTATATCTGTGACGCGCTGGATCTCGACATCAACGAAGTGTACGAAGCGTACAACTCCATTCCGGCGATCAAGGATAAAGACGATTATTTGATGCGTTCCACCGCGAACCTCAATGATCCATCCTTTGAGACACGCACCACCGAAGGCAAGAAAAAACTCTTCAAAGCAGCCTATATCTATTGGGTTATCTGCGAAGGCACGTTCTTCTTCTCCGGTTTCGCGATGCTGCTCAGCATGTCCGTCAAAATCCCGGGCATTGCCGAACAGATCCAGTACACGCTGCGTGATGAATCCATCCATATCCAGTTCGGCACAACCTTGCTGAACAAGATGAAGGAACAATATCCGGAAATCTGGGATGGCCAGATGGAAGCCGAACTCATCCAGATGATGAAGGAAGCCGTCGATCTGGAAATCCGCTACGCCAAGGATGTACTGCCACGCGGTATCCTCGGTCTGAACTCCGACATGTTCGTCGATTACATGCAGTACATCGCCAACCGTCGTATGGAAAAACTGGGCATCAATTTCCGCTATCCATCGGACCGCAACCCGTTCCCATGGCTGGCCGAAAAGATCGACATGCAAAAGCAGAAGAACTTCTTCGAGACCAAAGTCACCGACTACCAATCCGAAGCCGTTCTGTCTGACGATTTTTAATAGCGCGGTTGAAACAAAGAATATTCAAAAAGCCAGTGGAAACACTGGCTTTTTTTATGACCGTATACTTTTGGATACCGATGCTTTTACGGGCAGGGGATTGTGCTATAATGGCGTTGCCCCCGATATTTTAGAAGAGACAGGTTTCGCTATGAACGATAAAACCATTGCCATGATCAATTACACCCGCCAGCAAATGCTCAGCACGCTGGATGGTTTGACGCCGGAACAGATCAATAAAACACCACAAGGCTTCAATAATAATCTGATCTGGAACCTGGCGCATTGCGTCGGTGTGTTGCAGAAATATATTTACCGCAAAGGTGCCGAGCTGCCGGTCGGTATCGATGAAGCTATCATCACTGAGTATGATGGCGGCACATTCCCGAAAAATTTCGTCAATCAGGATGAGATCGACAATATCAAAAAACTGGCATTCTCAACGCTGGAAACATTGTCCAAAGATATTGCCAATGGCAATTTCAAAAATTTCAATATCCCGGAAGTGACCGCCAATAAAATCAGCCTGGAAACAATTGATGATGGTCTGGCCTTTATGCTGTACCACGAAGGCACACATCTGGGCACCATGAAAGCCATCCGTACCGCGGTCGCTGCTTAATCGACATTCCACAGAAATAAAAAAAAGCCGCCCAATCAGGCGGCTTTTTTATGATTCAATTTGTGAAGGCTTAAATAACTTCAATGGCCGCCGTCAGGAATTCCGGGCTGACGAGCATGGCGCAACCGGCTTTGGCGGTTTGTTTTATTTTTTGGCCGGTAACCCGGGCTGTACGTTTGACGGCAATCCCCGCTTCACACAGGCAGGATTGCCGCGCCAGCTTTGACCCTTTGATCGTATTCAAAAAGTCTGGCACGGAAATGGTTCCGGTACTGGCATCGCAACATGGCTGTTGCACAGCGGCATCATTCGCAATGTCGATATTCAGTACATTCTCGAAACGCTTTGTGGCCGGGGCATAGCTGAGCAAATTGCCGTTCGGGATATCGAAATACCAGCCATGCAATTTCAATTCACCATTCTCAACACCTTCGCGCACCCATGGATAGGTCATCAGGTTATTGATGGATACCAGGATGGAGGATTGCTCAAGGATCTGGGATTGTTCCTCTACGGATTTTTTGGGGAAGAAACGGCGTACCTGATCACGGGCATCGATACCGATGGAAATCCAGCGGGCGATAAAGCCGTTATCAGTCGCCAGGCTTTCGTCAGACTTGGCGAGGGCATTGATACCACCGCATAAGGCGTGGCCCATAATGACGATATGTTCGACCTTCAGGACCTTGACGGCATATTCGACGGCGGCCGAGGTGGCGTGACCACGGTGATCGGAATCATCATTGGCATCGACCATGGCGGCAATGTTACGGACGGAGAAAATATCACCCGGTTCGCTGCGGGTCAGGATGGCGGGGTCGATACGGCTGTCGGAACACGCGATCACCATTACTTTCGGAGACTGACCGACATTCACCAGACGGTCAAAGAGTTCGGAATCCTCGTGGAAATATTCGTGCCTGAATGCACGGAATCCGTTGATTAGTTTTCTGAAGCCCATTTAACTCTCCCTTGTATAAGTATGGCTTGGCCTTTGCGCGGCCGATACGCGTTGTAGTCACCTGTTTTGTCTTGTTATGTATAAAAATTATTGTTTATACGTCACTACGTTACAGTGTTTCGGTATAAGAAGTCAATAAAGAAATATAATTTCTTTTAATTTATTAAAGAGGGACAGGGGGTAAAATTTTTATACCTTATAATCAAAATCTTATTTTATGTTCCATAATTCGCCAAGATAATAGGATTTTCATTATAAAGGATATTTTGTTTCAAGAATGATCCTGCTATAAGGAGCTATATTTATGCATTTTTCTCTCTATGGAGACCGCTTATGGCTCACGCCGGTGATATTAAATCAGCAGATGTTGTTGCCCGTCAGCAACTGATTGCAACTGAAACCTTTGGTCCGGCCCTGGTCCGTAACCTGCTGGTTGCCCTGACCATTAGCTTTATCGCCTTGTCCCTGGGGGCTGCCTTTGGTGTGCTGTCGGGCCGTGGGGCATTCTCCGGTATGATCTCGGCCGGTATCATCGCTTTTATTGCCGCCGCTGTCGGTGGCACACGTGTGCAATGTTCCGGTCCGACCGCGCCAATGGCGGCGGTCATGGCGGGCCTCAGCATGGCGGCTTTGTCCAGCTATGGCGCTGACCAGATGGCTTTGGGTGGCATGACCCCGGACCATTATCTGAATTTGATCTGCCTGTTGTGCGGTGGCGTGATGATCCTGATGGGAATTTTCCGCATGGGCCTGTTGATCCATTACGTGCCGGATACGGTGATCTCCGGTTTCATGACCGGTATCGCGCTGATTATCTGGCTGGGTCAGGGCAGTGTTTTGTTCGGCATTGGCAAAGAACCGCTCCAGGGCGATATGCTGCAGAATATCATCATCGCCTTTGCCAGCCTGGCCGCCGTCTTCCTGACCAAACCGGTCCTGAACCGTATCATTCCAAAATACGCACAATTATTGCCCGGTGCTCTGGTCGCACTGGTGCTGATGGTTGCCGTTACATATTTCCTGAAAATGGATGTCGAATATGTGACGCTGGATACGGAGATTAACGGCTTTGCCGATATTGCCGCTTTGTTCAAGGCGCAGATCCCGCAGAATATTTCCTGGGAAGCCGTGAAGATGGGGATCGGCCCGGGGTTTGAACTGGCGCTGATCAGCTTCCTTGATACGTTGATGGTGGCGTTGATCGTCGATCGCATGACCGGTGAAACCACACGCAAGAACAAGGAAACGATTGCGCAGGGTATTGCGAATGCGGCCGTCAGTATGGTTGGTGGTGTCCCGGGGACACAGGCCAGCATCCGTTCCGTCCTGATGATCAAGGAGGGTGCGACATGGCGTGCCGCCGGTGTGATGGTCGGCGTGTTCGTGCTGATCGAAATGCTGATGTTCCAGGATGTCATCGCGCTGATCCCGAAAGCAGCCTTTACCGGTATCCTGTTCAAAGTGGGCTGGGATGTGTGTGACCGCGGTCCGATCTGGGCCTTTATCACCCGCAAAAAAGATCGCCTGAGCAATGTCGATTTCATTACCCTGATCGGTACGGCGCTGGTCACGATCGAAGATCTGACCGTTGCAGTCCTGACCTTTACGGCCTTCTGGTATACCATGAATGTCTACCAGAAACGCAAGCTGGGTCGGGTCTCGCATGCGGAAAGCGCGATTGAGCATGAAATCGAGCATGTTCTTGAGGAAAAAGTCTGAATAACCAGAGAATCATTCTCATTTTGGGGTTGCCCTTCAGCTTCAGAAGATTACAATGACGCGTAACCTCTTGAGAACGCATCAATGACTCAGACCGAAACAGGAAAAAAAATACTGTTTATCAGCCGGCCGTTTCCGCCGCCGGATAAATCGGCGACCGGTTTGCGTTTGCTGGAGCTGGTGCAATATCTGTCGCAACAAGGTTGGGACACGACTGTCCTGGCGACACAAGGCCGTGGCGGTCATCCTCCGCAACTATCCGGCAAGGTCAAAATCGAACGCCTGTCAATTGGCAAGAGCGACAAGCCGGCCGCATGGCATCATATCTTTTTCCTGCTGGGTTTTGTCATCCGCGCGTTTCGTCTGCCCAAACAGGATGTGATCATCACCCTGACCGATCCGCCATTCCTGGCGTGCGTTGGTGCGATCCTGAAATTCTTTGGCCGGACCGATAAGCTCGTCCATTGGTGCCATGATCTTTATCCGGATTTGTTCCCGGTCCTGGGATCGAAAATGCCGGGCTTTGTGATAGGGCTGCTCACGCGCATCAACCGCGCCGCGATGCGTGCGCATGATGTGATCATCGCCATCGGTTTCGATATGGCCGAGCATCTGGTGCAGACCGGAATTCCACCGGAAAAAATCCATGTGATCTATAACTGGCCGGACGTGCCGGAAGCGTTGTTGGATATCCGCACCACCAGCGATGCGGTGCTGTTCGCCAATAGCGGTTATTTCACCGTCATGTATTCCGGTAATTTCGGCCAGGCGCATGATTTCTCGATCCTGCTCGATACGATGAAACTGGTGCAGGATAACGAACATAATGAAGACGGCCCGATCGGCCAGCCGGTGCATTTCATCCTGGCCGGTGATGGGCGTCAGTTGCAATATGTGCGCGACACGGCGGAACAGATGGGCCTGACCAATGTCACGTTCCTGAAACCGCAACCGACCCGCCGTCTGGCCGATCTGTTGCAATCGGGTGAGGTGCATATCGCCACCATGAAGGCCGATGCCATTGGTTTGCTGGCACCGAGTAAAGTGAATTCTGCTTTGGGATTAGGTAAACCGGTACTGTTTATCGGCCCGAGCGGTTCGCATCATGCCGATCTGATCAATGAGTTTCATGCGGGCAAGGTGATCGATGTCACCGACCCGAATGCGAAATTCCACATGGCCGAGGCCATCCTGGATTACGCCCGCGACCGCGCCATCTTCAACAAGGCTAAGCAGGGCGCCCGCGAAGCCGCCGCCCGCGTCCATTTTGAT
>DASWYT010000019.1:0-4757 GCA_036404835.1 Alphaproteobacteria bacterium
GGCTTATCTCACCATGATGTCTGACGGGTTGGGTTCATATGTCATGTGGTATATGGGCTTTGGTGTCGAGAAAATCCTGCAGATTGCGGCTTGGGTGGCGCAGAGTGAATTTTCCCTGTTGCGCATGCGCGGGGTTGAAACCTGGCATATGGTGTTAATCACGTTTGGGGCCATCTGGCTGATGACGCTGAAAGATCGTCGCGCATGGTTTGGACTGGTGCCAATTGTGCTGGGGATTGTCGCCTCATGCTTTACGCCACAACCGGTGTTGGCCTTGTTACCATCCCAGGGGCGGAGCATTATCTATGCACCGCCGGGTGAGCGGGTGGTTTATTACGAAGGCCGGGTGGATAAATTCACGCAGGATTTAATCCTGCAATTCCTGGCCAAGGATGAGATGAAACCACTGACACCGGATATTACGTTACCGCCTGATATGTATCTGGTACGCGACATTCCCGAGATTGAAACAGTGTGTGACCGCCCCGAAAAAATCCTCATCAGCCGCTGGTATATCGACCAGCATTGCCAGGGCAAAACCATCATCGACCGGCACGCGCTGGAGAGAAATGGGAGCGGGGTTGTGGTGATAGAGGAGTGACGTGATTTCCTTCGTCATCCCGGACGTAGCGTAGCGAAGATCCGGGATGACGAAGGAGAGATAAGGTTAGTACCAACGCATCAACCCGGCGAGAACACCCTGGATTTCCACGCGGTCGGTGGAGTAACGCTGGACGTTATAGGCGGTGTTTTCGGGGCGCAGTTCAACGACGCCGCCTTGCTGGTACATGCGTTTGAGTGTGGCTTCGGCGCGATCGACCAATGCAACGACGATATCGCCGTTATTGGCGCGGGTGGTGCGCTGGATGATAACCTGGTCGCCATCGCAGATACCGGCATCCATCATCGAGTCACCTTCGACGGTGAGGGCATAGTAATCCTGATGCTTCGACAACATATTCACCGGCACCGGGATATAGCTTTGCACAGCGCCGATGGCCTCGATCGGCGTCCCCGCGGCAATCTTGCCGAGGACCGGCAGGTTGAAGGTGCTGGTCACCATATCGGCGATATCTTCAAGCGGTGCCTTGATATTCTTGAGGGCTTCCTCGACCGGACGGCGCACGACTTCCAATGCACGGGCCTTGTTCTTGAGCTGGCGGACAAAGCCGCGTTCGCTCAAGGATTGCACCAGGCGGTGAATGCCGGATTTGGATTTGAGGCCGACAGCCTCGCGCATTTCGTCAAAAGATGGGGAAACCCCGGTTTCAGTGACTTTTTTGTCAATAAAATCAAATAATTGTTGTTGTTTTGGCGTGAGCATGCGAATCTCCTTGTTCCTGTTTTGTTCTATATCATTCGCAACAAATAGTCAAGAAGAGGTTAATAATCTGAAGGCCGTGTAAATACTATGGTCAGGCCGGGAAATTTAATTTAACGTGGCTGCATGAACGAAAACGCACCATCCCCAGAAACTGAAACAGAACAAGCCGACGCCACCACACCGGTTGCCAAAAAGAATATCATGCAATCTCTCGGTTGGGGATTGTGGAGTGTCCTGCTGTTGCTGACGATCATTGGGTTGATCGTTGCAGGTTTGAGTACGCCCCAGCAAATCGATCCGACATTACAGGCGACACAATCCGTACCACGCGAAGTCGCTGTGCCGAAACCAGCTGCACCGCCGCCAAAACCGCCGGAGCCAAAACCTGAGCCTGTTCCGATGACGCCTGTCATATCGCCGTTGCAGGATGATACGCAACCACAAGAAGAAACGCAGATCAGAATTGGTCCGCAGACATTGATCAATTACACACCGCTGCCAGCGGAAAAACCAGTACAGGTCGCGGCGGCCATCCCTGCAAAAAAGCCTGAACCCACTCCGGTAACGGCACCATCCGTGCCATCGGAAACACGTGCGACCTTACCGCATTTTGCAAAGCCGGTGATTGCCATCGTGATTGACGATATGGGCCTGGACCGCCGTCATACGACACAGATCACTGCACTGGCAGCCCCGATTACATTGGCCTTTATGCCCTATGCAGAGCAACTGGATACACAAACAAAACAGGCCTGGACAGCGGGACACGAACTGATCGTGCATATGCCGATGGAGCCGGAAGACCTGGCGCATAATAATCCGGGTCCCAATGCTTTGCTGTTGAAAAACGGGACGGACGAAAATGTCCGCCGCCTGGATCACAATCTGGCGTCGTTCCAGGGCTATATGGGCATCAACAACCATATGGGCAGCGCCTTCACCATGAGCCGTGCGGCGGTCACGCCGGTCCTGGAAGATATCAAAAAGCGCGGCCTGTGGTTCCTGGATTCCAAAACCGATGCGCGTTCCGTGGCCAGCACCGTGGCGGATGAAATCGGCCTGCCTTATGCGTCACGCGATATTTTCCTGGATAATGTCAACAGCAAGCAGGCGGTGCTGGCACAATTGAAACAGGTTGAGCAGGTGGCCCGCAAAAAAGGCTATGCTATCGCGATTGGCCATCCCAAAGAAGGAACGGTCACCGCCTTGCAGGAATGGCTGCCCCAAATCCAGCAGCGCAATTTTGCATTGGTCCCGTTATCGACGATTATCCATGCGCGTTTCCCCAAAGCTGCCGTACCGCGCTATGCAAGGAATGGGGAATTTAATGTTGCTGAGAAATCAGGCGAGCAGAAAAGCAATTAGAATTGCGGGAATAAAGGCCCGCCGGTCGACAGATCGATGGCGATCCGTCTTTTCTGTTCTTTACTGTAATCATCTTCTGGAGAATCGGTCTGCCCCGTCGTTTTTAACGGAGGGGCAGTGTCTTGTTGTGTTTCTGTATAGGTCATTTTCAGATCAGGTTCCGGCTTTACAGCAGGTTCGATGATCTCCGTCGGCGGACCGGTGAAGAAATCGATAACCGTTTGAAGGGCCTTTTTGAAACCCATTCTTATTCCTTCGCCGGAGCCTGAAGATAGCTTTGGTTCAGCAGGTCGAGATTGATATCGACGCCGAGATAATCACGCCAGCCCATGACGAATTGCTGTTGCAATTCCTGGGTGAGGGATGCGCTCATATCCTGTTTCTCTTTATCGGTGACCGTCATTTTTTCAGGGGCATCGGTCTGGACACCGGCCAGGCGGACGACGATGGCGCCTGTCTCGGTTTTAACCGATGTCAGGTCATTCTTCGGTGACAGGTTGAACAGGATATTCATCGCCTGCGGTGGCAGGTCTGTGGCATCGCCTTTCAGCCAGCCGGTTTCACGGTACGGATGGCCATTCTCAGCCGCGATGACTTTGAGGTTTGGCTTTTTGGCATCGTAATCGCCGATCACATCATCGACTTCCTTATCCAGGGCGATGTCTCTTTGTTCTTTCGTCCAGTCAGTTTTCAGCGTGTCCTTGACGGAAGCAAATTCCGGCAGGTGCGGGGAAACGACTTTCCGGATTTGCACCAGCATGTAAGAACCGTCTTTGCTTTCGATGATCGGGCTGACATCGCCTTCATTCAGCGTAAAGACAGCGTCCTGCAGATTGTTCAGCGCATCTTTCGGCAGTTTCAGTTCGCCCAGTTTCGTCAGGACATTCTTGCGGGTGATCTTGTCCACGGACTGGCTGACGCCTTTATAAGGTTCGACGATCTTGACGATGTCAGTGCCGTCAGCGGCCTGTTGCTCAATTTCTTCAGTGACGTCATTGACGGCTTTGTCGGTTTGTTCCTGTTTCAGCAGATCGGTAACCGTCGATTTCACTTCGGACAGTTCCTTCACGCCTTCAGCCTTGAATTCTTCAGTCTGGATAACGTGCCAGCCGACAGGGGATTTAACCGGTTTCAGCAGGGATGGTTTGTCACTGGCGAAAACGGCTGTATCGATCTCATTCGGCAATGTGCCCTGGTCATACCAGGCGCTGGCGACCAGACGGGCTTTGTGTTTTGTTGCGGCGTCGGTGAGGGATGTTTTTTGAGCATCGTCCAGCACAGCCTTGGCGGTGTCTTCATCCGGGGCGATAACCTGGAGGAATTTGGCGCGGCCAGCCGTTTTGAACTGGTCCTGGTTTTGCTGGTAATAAGCCTCAATCGCTTTATCGTCGATAGTGACGGCAGGCAGCAGATTATCCTGTTTCAACGTACCGATAACGATCTCGCGTTCTTCCGGAATTTCATAGCGGTCGCGGTTTTGCGTCAGATAGCTTTCCAGTTCGGTATCCGGCGGTGACTTCACGGCAGGCAGTTCGTTATAGGAGACAGAGACGATTTCGGCGCGGCGTGTTTGCGTCTCGGCGGCGGCAACGGCGTTTGCCATCACATCCGGGATTTCTTTCGCCTGGTCGCTGATGGTGCTGGAAAGAACATGGGCCGATGTATCGCCACGCAAGGCGTTGACGAATTGTTCTTCGGACAGGCCCATATTACGCAACACGGCATTCAGCTTGTCGCGCTCGCTGCCCGGGGCAGGAACGTTTTTCAATTCGCGTTTCAAATGATCAGCAATGTAACCGTTGCTGATGCGGATGCCGCTGCGGTCGGCGGCTTGTAACAGAACCTGGCGGGTGATTTCCTGTTGCAGGATCATATTGGCCAGGCCCATCTGACGCGCTTGCTCGACCGGGATATTGGCGCTCTGCAACTGGCGGCGATACATCGGGTCGAATTCCTGCAGGGTCAGTTTGATCTTGCCGACTTTGGCCAGATCCGTACGGGAAAAACCGCCATCGCGGAAGAAGCCGCCGACATCGGTCATGACCAGGCCCAACAGGGCGGACATTAA